>JBIKVL010000179.1:0-7254 GCA_044356875.1 Pirellulaceae bacterium
GAGCGACAAAGACGTACAAACCGCGCTCTATAACCTGCTCAAGCCGTTCATGCGGCGACTGCCGGATGGCCGCGTTTCGCTCATGCTGCCCGTCTCGGACTCCGAAGCCGCTGCCGAGGCCGCCGCTAAGCAAAAGACCAGTGGACTCTGGACGCCTGATCAAGGGCCGCCGGTCGTTGGCGGGCCGTTGACTGGTTCGCCGTCCAGTCCGGTTGCCGCTCCCGTGGCCAATGCCGGACCTACCTCCGGCCCCGCGAAATCAAAGCTCTGGATCCCCGGAATGGATTAGCTCGGGGTTGAGCGACGCTCCGGGACTTCACGCCGTCAATGTCCACTGGCGAAACTTGCTATGACCAACAACGTGCGGTCGGCTTGGGAGTGTTCGGTCCGAGCTTGGCCGCCGCTATCGGTCTTGCTCGGGCCTCGGACGGTTTCACGGACCGGCTGGCGCGTGGACTGGTTCGCTGTCCGGTTCGCTGGCTCGCTCGCCGTCTGGATCGCTGGCTTGCTTCTTGGCGGCGAAGCCGCGACGGTCGCCGCCGAACGAGCGGGCTATACGCCGTCGGTGCGGGTGTCCGCGCCGACGAGGCTCGATTGGGTTTTCACGGTATCCAACCAAAGTCCGATCGAACCGCCAGCGGATTGGCTCCCGGGGTATGACTCCACAGCGCAGACCTACGAGCGTTACGTGCCGGCGGGAATGGGTCGGACGGCATCGCCGGGCTTGGTGCTATTCGTCTCCGCCGGACCCGGCGCGGCCGGTCTGGAAGCGTTCCGCAAAACGTGCGACGAACGTCTCTTGGTGTTCGCGTCGCCGCACAACGCCGGCAACGGCGTCAATAGCCGACAGCGGATTCGCGTCGTCCTCGATGTGTTGGACGACGTGCGTCGCGAGTTCGGCATCGATCCCGATCGCACCTACATCGCCGGCTTTTCGGGCGGCGGACGCATCGCGTGCGGTATTGGATTTTCCCTACCCGAGCAATTCGGTGGAGTGATTCCGGTGTGTGCGGCGGGCGATCTTCGAGAGGAGACATGGCTGCGTCAACGCGTCATCGACCGACTCAGCGTCGCGCATTTGACCGGCGACGGCGACTTCAACCGGGGCGAGATCGAGCGGTTCCGCGGCGCCATGCTGGCCGGCGTTGGTGTCCGCACCAAAACCTGGGTCGCTCCAAAAACAGGACATGCGATTCCTCGGGCCGAAATCGTGGACCAAGCGATCGCGTGGCTCGATGAAGGACTGAAAGCCAGACGCGAACTGGCGCGAACGTATCCCGCCTCGCGGGCGCCATCCCTTGAAGGCGACGCGAACAAAGGCGATGCGCCGAAGCCGGATCGCGCGGCGACGGCCGCCGCGATGCTAGCCGAAGCGAAACTGCGGTTGGAGCGGCCGGCCACCGCCTACAGTGGCCTGATGTTGGCGAAAGGCGTCCTCGAACGCTGGCCCGACCTCGAGGCGGCTCGCGAAGCCCGAACCTTACTGGTAAGAGCCGAGGAGGGCGGCGTGCCCGGCTGGGAAGAGGCCGACATCGCCCATCAGCGGAAGTTCCTGGTCGCCCGTGCCCGCAGCCTGTCGGATTACGCCACAGGAGAACTTCCCGGCCAATACGCGCCCCAGCGCCCCGCGATGGCGCAGGCGGCGATCGAACTGTGGAATCTGGTCGTCGAGGATGGCCAAGACCGCGAAGCGGTGACGGAAGCTCGCCGCCGCATCCCCGAACTTGAAAAGCTCGTGGATCGCTAGTTGCTGGTTGCTAGTTGCTTATTGCTGGTTGCGTAAGACCGTCCTGATTGACGGCATCGGGAAAAAAATTCGCCGACATGGACGGCGGCGCGTCCATGTCAGCGTCGGTTGATTAGGGTTATCGATTTACTGGGGTTGTCGTTTGCGATCGGTTCACGGCCGGGGTTCCGCCGCGGAACGGCGGATTCGGCTTAGCGTTCGGTGCTACCCGCGTCGCCGCTGGCGGCCGCTGGTTTTGCGGCGGTGGTCGCGGTTGCCGATCCGGCGCCGGTGCTGGACGAAGCGGAATCGGCGGTTGGCGCGACTTCGGTGTCGGTCCGCTGGCTGGCGGCCGGGCTCACGGTTCGTTCGGCCGTCCGCGCTTCGAGTATTGAGCGGGCGGCTTGGCGAATCTCGTCGCTGTTTAGCCGACGCAGGTCGCCCAGTTCGGCGAGCGGTTCGAGCATCCGCAAGACCTTGGTGAAAGTGGCTTCCATGAGGCTGACATCGACCAGGGAGCGTCGCATGGCGTTGAGCACTTGCGTTTGCGCGGCGAATTCCTCTTGGAAGTGGCTGAACAGTTCGAGCGTTTGCAGCGAGTCCGAGATGCTCTTAGCCGGCTGCTTCAACTGTTCATGGAGACGCAGCAAACCGGCAAGCGCCGTTTGGGCATCGGCCGTTCGCAGGTCGTCGCGGGTAAGAGTTTGGTTCAAGGCGAGCAGCAGTTCGGCGCGATCGCGGGCCGTTTCGGCGCTCTCCGCGCCTTCGGCGAGCCGTTTGCCGAGTTGTGTTAGCTGTGCGGAGACGGTTTGGGCCGCTTCAAGGTCGGTCGCGGCGGACGCCAATCCGGCCTTGAGCTCGGCGAGTCCATCGAGGCTCGCCTTCGCCTCGTTCAACTTGCCCTGTTGATCCCGCAGTCGCTCGCCGATCCGCACGAGATCTTCGAGCGTCGTTTTCGCGATCTGCAAATCGTCCGCTTGGTCGCCGATTTGTTCCTTGAGCGCGACGATTTCCTCAAGCGTCTTCGCGGCGGCGCGATTGGATTCCAACTGGGATTGGACACGTTCGTGTAGACGCCGCATTTCGGCGAACGAGCTTTCCGCTTGGCGAGTGGCGCCTTGCGCTTCGATCAGGCGGTTATGGAGCGTCTGGCTTTCGGCCAGGGCGGCAGCGGCCGCCTCGTGACGGGATGACTCGGCGATCAATTCGCTCCGCAGGGTTCGCAGAGTAGCGAGCGTTTCGCGGGCGGCGGCGAGTTCGCCGTTTTGTTTTCGCAGTTCGCTGAGCAGGCTGGTCGCTTCGGACACGCGGCCGCGGGATTCCGCCAAATCGCCCATGCGGCGTTCGACTTGAACGAGTTCGCGGCGCATCTGATCGATCGATCCGGCGAGCGGACGGATCGTGGTGAAATAGAGGCCGCCGAAACTAAGGCCGGCGCCTACCGTCAACGCGATCAGGGACGACTTGAGTTTTTCCGTGAGGAATTCCGTGCGGAGAGTCATGAGTGAGCCCTCTTGGGCAAGCACGTGGCGCCGGTTGCTTCCCTCGACGCCGCGCGGTGGGGTGATTAAGCCGGCTACTCCGTCTTCCGGCCTGTCCTGGTGCCGCTCGAAATCACGCCGGCACGCCGCCTGGGGAGCGGCTCGCCGCGCTTACCCAGCCGCACGCATACGGTTGGGATTGAGCTGGATGGGAGACGCGTCGCCGCGTCGTTCCCACGCCCGTATCTATCGAGCGGCCGACCCGGCAAAGTTTGCCGCATTCACCCGTCTTCGCGCTGAATTAGTCGCGGTCGGGCAGAGTGGTCGGAGGGTGACGAATACGCAGGCGCGCTACGCGAAGCGCGCGATTCGCCGCGCGCTAAACACACTGGAAACGGCGTATCGCACGGCGAACGACAAGAGGCTCGCTCGCCGTGTTCATCCAGGGAGAATAGGCTTGAAGCGGAGAAGCAACGCTACTTCGATAAGCGATCGATCAAGTAGTCAGCGGCCGTTTTGTACTGCGGATGTGGCTGGCCAGGATGCACCAGAACCACGTCGACATTGGCCGCTTTGAGTCGTTCCGCAAGCTTGATGCCCATCACGCCAGAGTGCGTGGGATCTTTCGGCGAAGAACCCACAACGGGAGCCTCGCCGCCGTAGAACATCGCGATCGGCGGATCATCCGACGAAACGTGCTCGATGGGCGAGTACTCTTTGATCCACGGCAGTACCTTTTCGCGTTGCTCCATGACCATGTTGAGATTCGCCAGTCCAAACGCGTGCGCGCCATAAGCGTAGTTCGGCATCCACTCGCGCAGTTCCTTCGGATCGAGCGACACTTGCGCGCCGTTGACGGCGGCGCACGTCAGCCGCGTCGACTCGCGGGCGATCGGATCGTCGCTCTTCGGATCCGCCATGTCGGGATGGAACGCGAGCCACAGCGACGAGCAGCCACCGGCCGAACCGCCCGTGGCGCCGACACGCGTCTTGTCGAGATTCCATTCACTGGCTTTGGAGCGGACGAACTGCAATGCGCGGGCGGCGTCCGACAACGGCGCCTTCACGGGCGGCTCGACCTTTTCTTCGACGCCATTTTGCGTGTAGCGGTAATTGACCGCGACCACCGAAATGCCTTTGGCCAAATAGGCCGAGGGATTCGTCTTCTTGTCGCCGTTGCGCCAGCCGCCGCCATGGATGTAAAACACGAACGGAGTCGGCTTATCGGACTTGGCGGGATAGAAATCGAGCACCTGTCGCGGATGCGTGCCATAGGCCACGTTCATCCGCGGTTCTAACTCGGCGGCGGCGACTTGCGCCGCTGACGGAGCGGTGGACAACGGTGAGCGGGCCAGTGGCGCGGGAGCTGGCAGGAACCCCGCGGCGAACGCGGCGCCGAAGGCGGCGATGCCGCTCAGTGCGAGTCGAACACGGGTGACGCGCCGCGTGGATCGCGCCGCGCGGCATGTGGACGAGGGACTTGGCGAACGGCGTTGTGTCATCGAAGCGGCTCCCATAAAGTGTCGGGCGATGCGGCTTCCGCCCAGCGCGACGCGAGCGCGAACGGAGGTCGCCGAAAGGGCCGCATTGTAAGGCTCGACGACAACGGCGAGTAGCGCGGCGGCCCGCTTGTCCAGTGGCCCACGGAATCACCTTGAGGGAGACGGCGTCGTGGCAAGAATGGATGGTCGATCGGCTCTAGGAATGTTGCTCGTTGCGATGGTTGCGTTGTTGAAACCATCGGCCGATACCGCAACGGTCGCGCGAGCGACTAACGCCGCCGAATTGGCGAACGATTCCGGAGCGGCCGATGCCTCAAACTGGGCGCAGTGGCGGGGGCCGCGCGGCGATGGGCACGCGGTGGCCCGCGATGTGCCGACAAAGTGGGATGCCAGTTCGGTGAAGTGGCGATCGCCATTGCCGGGAAAGGGACAATCGACGCCTGTTCAATGGGGCGATCGGATCTTCCTCACCACGGCGCTCGAAGACGGACGCCAACGCGAAGTGCTCGGTATCAGCGCCGTCGATGGCAAGATTCTGTGGCGCAAGACGGCCTGGACTGGCGAGCCGGAAAAGTCGCACGCGATGAACGGCTGGGCGTCGGCGACATGCGCGACCAATGGCGAAGTGGTCGTGGCGTTCTTCGGCAAAGGCGGCCTGCACGCGTACACCGTCGAGGGCGAGCCGCTTTGGTCGCTCGATTTGGGGCCGTTCGAGGGACCGTGGAGCACCGCGGCCTGTCCGATGATCGTCGGCGATCTAGTGATTCAAAACGGCGATGCCGACGCGAACGCGTTCATCGAGGCGTTCGATTTGAAAACGGGCAAATCGGTTTGGCGCCAAACGCGGCCTGATCATCGCGGTTGGAGCACACCGATTGTCTGGCGCCGTGGCGACCGCGCCGAACTGGTGCTGAATGGACATGCGGGCGTCGTGGCGTACGATCCGGCGAAGGGAACGGTGCTCTGGTCGACCAAAAACAGCAGTGGCCGCGGCGAGCCGACCGTAACGCCGGCCGCGAACTCGCTCTATGTCGTCTGCGGATTGGCCGGCGAGATGTACTCGCTGCTCGACTCTGCCGCCAAGACTGGCCCTGCGGCGCCGCCGAAGGCGTGGGGCGCCGTGCGTCGTGGCGGTCGCGATTTGTCGTCGCCGCTCGTGATCGATAACTATTTGTTGGTTACCAGCCTGAACGGGATCGCGTCTTGCTATGAGGCGGCTACGGGAAAAGAGCTCTGGAAGGAGCGGCTCACCGGCCAATTCAGCGGCACGCCGATCGCAGTCGACGGCTTCGCGATGTATCAGAACGAAGCGGGCGAGACGACGGTCATCAAGCCGGGGCCGAAGCTTGAAATTGTCTGCCGCAACACGTTGTCTCCCGCCGCCGACGAGATCTTCCGAGCGTCGCTGACGCCGGTCGCGGGCCGGATCTATAGCCGTTCGGACAAAGTCCTTTATTGCATCGGAAAATGATGGGCACGCACGAATCCGAGGAACAACGGTCCGCCGAGTTGAATCGCCGAGTTATCGACTTGGAGAGCAAGTTTTTACATTTGCAGCGGGTCGTGGACGACTTGCACGAGGGCTTGCTGCTGAGCGAAAAGCGAGCCGACGCATTCGCCCGGCAAATCGCCGCGTTGACCGGCCGGTTCGACGCCGCGTCGGAACGTGAAGTCGAGCCGCGTTCGTTGGAGGAGGAGAAGCCGCCGCATTACTAGCGGCCTGCGGTGGAGGCTGTCGATTTTTAAGGCACGATAATCTCGAATGATTCTCTGCGAGCAACCGAACGGCGGCGGCGCAACTCCATTTCATCGGGTTAGCTGGAATGGATGGTCAGGCCGCCGTATCACAGTATTCGACGACAGTGGACGGCGCGGGAATTGCGATACCGTCTTCGCGTAACCCGTCTAAATGCAACGCGATGGCCTCTCGGATATTCCGCTAAATCTCCAGGAGGCTTGCCCCAGTTGTTACACATCCCGGCAGATCGGGCACATAAGCGGAATAGTTGCCTTCAGCGCGTTCGATGACAACGGCATAACGCATGGCGATTATCTCTTTAATTGAGCCTGTTTGCAGACCTAAATTCGCTAAGGCCTTGCGAGCTTCAGCGATGGGGCGGGGCGCCAATCGCGGATTTCGTCCCAGGGCCAAATGGGATGCGGGATGCGGTGAAAGGGGTAGTTCCAATAGTCGGACGGCGCACAGCCGGGGGCGCGTACGCTGTAGATCGCGGCCGCCTTCGACGCATAGACCGCGCGGAAACCACAGGGGCTCTTCGCCACCACCACCGAAGCGGCGAATGGATCGAAGCCGGCCGCCTGGAACAGCTCCGGCGCGAAATGGGGACCGCTGAGCGTCGTCGCGATCACGCGAATTTCGCCGCGTTTCAAGACGACGCTGCGTCCCATGTCGATCGCGAGGTTTTTGCCCAAATGTCCGTTCAGCGTGAAGCGGGCGTCGAACAGCCGCTCGACCTCGGCTTCCCAGGGCAGGGCGAAACCGAACCGCGTATCGCGACGGCCTCCCAATGTCCCCGACCATGCC
>JBIKVL010000180.1:0-7236 GCA_044356875.1 Pirellulaceae bacterium
ACGGCTTCAATCTCGCCGCGACCGACTTCAGCAACAGCATCGACGAGTACGATGGCGGCGGATTCGGCTTGGCCGGCGCCGATACGAATACGCCGTTCCATCTCGGCATGACGCTGGTGAGAAACACACCGACCGTGGCGGCGGCGGGTGGCAACGACGCAGTCACCGTTTCGTTCGACAATGAAGGCGCGCCGGTCGCCTACCAGGGTGGTGCCGGCTCGACGGACAGCGTCCTGATCACGCTGCGGGCCGAAACGTTGGATGCGTTGGACAATCCGACGCTCATCCTGATCAAGAATTATCTCACCAATCCAAGCGGTTCGCTCACGGTGACCGGGGCGGCCCAGTTCGGCAATTTCACAGCCGAAGGATTCGAAGCCGCTCGTATCGCGGTCTACGACGATGGCGAGATCGTCGACATCACGCCGGTGTTCCTCGGATTGCAGACGGTTGACCAGATCATCCTGGGAACCAGTGGCAACGATAGCTTGGTCGGCACGGCGGCGGCCGACTTGATCTTCGGTTTGGCCGGAACCGATACGCTCGACGGCCTGCATGCCAGCGACTACCTGTTTGGCGGCGCGGGGAACGACATCCTCTACGGCCGGGATAACTCCGACACGCTGGTGGGTGGAAGCGGCAACGACTCGTTGTACGGCGACGGGGCGGCCGACCTGCTGCTGGGTGGCGCGGGCGACGACGCCTTGTTTGGCGGCGACGATGCGGACCGCTTGGAAGGCGCAGCGGGCAACGACCAGCTTCGCGGGCAGGTGGGCAACGACGATCTCTGGGGCGGCATCGGCGACGACGTGTTGTTAGGCGGCGATGGCGACGATTCCCTGAATGGTGGCATGGACAGTGGAGTGTTGGGATCAGCCGACACGGTGGATGGCGAAGCCGGCAACGACACGATTCGAACGCAAGGCAAGGAATCCGAGTTCGACTCGATCCAAGGCGGCCTGGGACTGGATCGATTGATCAGCATCGACTCGAGCACGACGCCCATGGACTTGGTGTTCAATGGTTTCGATAGCAAGACCAACGGCATCGAATACATATTTGGAAACGGAGCAAGGTTCACTGGCAACAATTCCGGGAACACCCTCGATTTCCGCCGCGATCTCAACGGCAATTCGTTTGTCGATATGAGCGGCGTTCCGGCGATTGATGGCTGCGCTGGCAACGATTTGATCTACGGCACCGCCTTGGCGGAGACGATCCTGGGCAACTCGGGCAACGACATCATCTACTCGTTCAAGGGGAACGACGTTGTCTACGGCGGCGCCGGAAATGACTTGATCTATGGCGGCGAGGAATCCGACAAGTTGTACGGCGGTGATGGTGTCGACAGGCTGTTCGGCGAAGTCGGAAACGACTCGCTCTACGGCGACGGTGGCGCCGATACCATCGACGCCGGCGACGGGGACGACATGCTTGATGGCGGTGCCGACGACACGAGCGGCGTGACGCCAATCGGCGATACGCTGCTGGGCGGCGGGGGCAACGACATCTACCGCACACGCAACCGCGACTCGGAATTCGACTTTATAAACGCCGGCGCGGGCGAGGACAAACTTGTCAACACGCAAGACGATTCGAGCGATTTGAATCTCTACTTCAACAGTTTCGTGGGGCCGGAAAACGGCCTGGAAGCGATCGACGGCGGCAAGGCGTGGGTGCATGGCAATGGCTCGCCCAATAGCATCGACTTCCGGTATGGCGCAAAGAACAAACCGTTCATCGCTGTCAACGGCGTGCTCGGCATCGCCGGGTTCGGCGGCGACGACAAGATTTACGGAGCCAACCTGATCGACACGATTCTTGGCGGCGATGGAAATGACGAACTCTACGGCGCTGGACTCGCCGACTCGATGGACGGCGGCGCTGGCAACGACGTGCTCTACGGCGGCTCTGAAGCCGACTCGCTCGTCGGCGGCGACGGCGATGACACGATCTATGGTGGCACTGGAAACGACGTGATCTTCGGCAATGCCGGCATCGACATCTTGGACGGCCAAGATGGAGACGACACGATCAATGGTGGCGAGGGAGTCGACGATTTGCGGGGCGGGCCGGGCAACGATCACTTCCGCGTGCAAGGCGCCGAGGGCGCCAACGACTTGTGGAACGGCGGCGCTGGCGCCGACCGGATCGTCAACATCGGCAACACCGACCTCACGCTGACGGTCTTCCGCGGCCTCACGAGCAGCGTCGAAGCCTTGGCCGGCGGGAACTACCGGATTGTTGGCACCGCGGTCAAAGATGAGCTCGACTTCCGCCTGGTGACCAACGCGACTTCGTTCGTCGCGCTCGCACAGGTCGCCTCGATCGAAACGGGTGGTGGCGACGACATCGTCTATGGAACGGGCGGTAACGATACGATCATCGGCGGAGATGGCAACGATTCGATCTTCGGGTATGCGGGCAACGACCAACTGCGCGGCGAAGGCGGAATCGATTTCCTCGATGGCGGTCTTGGCAATGACAGCCTGGACGGCGGAGCGGGCGACGACCGGATCTTCGGCGGCGTTGGGAACGATATTCTCGTCGGGGCTGCGGGAGCCGATACGTTGGAAGGTGGTGATGGCGACGATCTGCTCGACGGCGGTGTTGGCGTCGATAGCCTTGTCGGCGGTGCCGGAAACGACAATTTCCGCGTGCGGGGTTCGGAGGCGCTCACGGATACCCTGCGTGGCGGAGCGGGCACGGATCGCATCACCAACCATGTGGACAATCCGGCCACTCCGTTCGCCGACTTGCAGTTTGAGCGATTTGTCGGGAGCGAGACGCTGATCGAAGCGATTTACGGCGGCGGCGCCTGGATCCGCGGCACCGCCAACGGCAACTTGCTCGATTTCCGCCTTGTGCAGACGGCCGCGCCCGCGACCACCGTCAGTCTGTTCAATGTCGCAGGCATTGATGGCGGCGATGGCGATGACGTCATCCATGGCACCCGCGGCAACGACACCATTCACGGCGGCAACGGCAAGGATTCGCTTTACGGATACGCCGGGAACGACTTCCTGAGCGGCGGCGAAGGGGACGACCTGATCTTCGGCCACGATGGCAACGACACGATTGTCGGAGGCGACGGTATTGACACGGTCACAGGCGGTGCCGGAACCGACATTTTCCGGTTCGTACGGACGACGGCCGATCTCACCGAGTTGGATGTCGTGCAGGACTACAAGGATGACACCTTGGTCTTCGTCGGCTACACGCCGTCTGGGTATGCGGCCTGGACCTGGCCGGTTGGTGGCGACACCTTGACGGTTCAACCGACCAGTAAGCGGGTCCGCTTGGTGTCGGTCAAAGTCAAGCCAGCGCCGAACAAGGTGATCATCCAGGGTTAAACGGCAGCCCGTCCATCAGCCGAGCCGCGCTAGCGGCCGGTTCTAGGCGGATGCGGCACGAACCGCCCGAAAATCGGCGGCTGGCGCTGAGCCGGCTCCGCGGGGAACGACTCTTTTCCTGGCTGACAAAAGAGCCTTTATCCGTGTTCCTAAGCGGGTGTCTCCGAAAACCCAGGGCGGCGCGTCGCGGCGGCGTCACTTCGCTTTGCCCAAGGCTACCCTATGACTGTCCCTTAGCCGCTCGGCGGACAACGAACCACGGCGCCAAACGGGCCCGATGCGAGTTCGCGATCGATAATCGCCGTGGACGAGCCTAGTCGCTTTCCATGACAACCGCCACCTCTTTCGTGGAGGTGGCGATGTTCACGAAGACGACCAGTAGGGCCGAGATGTAAACGAAGATTGGCACGATAGGATCGGAGACCATAAGATCCCGATCGGCCGCGCGGGCGATGGTCCAAGCCCAATTCGGGGCTTGGATCGCTGAGTATTCGATAAAGTTTCCGCTTTCGAGAAGCGTTGCCGCGCTGAGCGGCAAGGCGATTCCCAACATGGCGAACAAGAACAACAGCAACAGTGTCAACTCGCCGGGCACTCGCCACCTGGCGCGGAACCAGAGCCACGCCAGACGCGCGATGCCAAGATAGCCGAGCGCGTAGCCCAGGATTATGGTCGCGAACGTGTGGAACTCCGTTTTGCCGAACGCACCGCGGCTCAATCCCGCGATGTTTAAGCCCACGCTGACCGCGGTCACCGCCGAAAGTGTCGCCACGATGTAGAGATAGCCTGTTCCGGAACCGGGATTGAAGAGCGTCAAGAGGATGCGGCCAAACACCGACCGCGGCAGTGCCCGCCGTACCCGCGGCGACAATGCGGGCGATTCGCCAATCAGCCAGCCGCCAACAACTACGCCGTAACTGGCCGCGATCAGTTGCATCACGGCCAGGAAATCGGCCTCTTTCGACAACCAATAGCCGTACCCCATCCACCCCACCCACATCGCGAACTGAACAACCACCGTGACGCGTTGAGGCGTCGACCGATTATCGCTGGCGAAGGTGATCCGGGACGCGGCCGCTTGCACCATCAGCACGATAAACGAGACAGCGCCGAGCGCGAACGCCGAATGCGCGGCCCATTCACCATCCAAGGCCGGGTCGAATCCGAACATGTCGCGAGCCACGGCTTGAGAGGCGAAAGCCCCCCAGGTGAACATGGCGAGGAAGAGGCCCGCGATCAACACGAGCGATAGCAGAACCTGCCAATGGCGGGCCCGCGAGAGCGTCGCCATAAGCAAACCGACCATCGCCAGCAAGACGCTGAACGTGATCGTATAACACAGGACGAACGCGATCATCGCGATGTCCACGCCCCGTAGCAGGTAGGTGAACGAAATGCCCGGGGCGAGCGCCGAAGCGTAGAGCAGGATCTGCAGAATGGCGCTGGCCAGTTTGCCGGTCACGATCATGCGGGCATTGAGCGCCGTGATCGCCATCAGCTCAAATGTGCCGTCTTCGCGTTCCGCCGCTAGGGATCGAAAGGCGGAAAAGGGAACGATCAAGATCAAGGGAACAAGCAGCACCCATAAGTAGCCAATCAGCAGTATGGGCCCGCCTCCGTTGTACGCGATCTCCGGCATCCCCGACAGTATCGCCACGAAGGACCAGACCCAAGCGGCTATCAGCAAAAGCATGAATGTCGTGATGAAGTGGTGGCTCTTGAGCGCCTGCCGCGCCTCCTTGATCAAAATCGGATTCGTCCGCTCGCCGGCCCAATCGCTCCAGCGATCAAGCAGTGCCACCCAACGGCGCGGGTGGGGCGACTGGCTGCCAGGACTAGAGTCGCCATGGTCCGGGAGGACCGCGTGAAACGGCGAGTTCGCCGGCCGCGTCGAGGTCGCCGGCTGCGTTGATGTCGCCGGCTGCGTTGATGTCGCCGGCTGCGTCAAGGGATCCGACATCTGTTTCGCTCGCAAAAACGGCTGCTAGCCCCTTCGTCGACCGATAAAGTAAAGCGGCAGGCCGCAAGCAACCGGCAAGAGACCAACAAGGCTAAGGTATTTCGCGTACGCCACGCTCGCGTAAAGCATGTAGCCGCTGGTGGCGCAGAACAGGATCGGGGTCAACGGATAGAGCGGCGTCTTGAAAGGCCGCGGGATCTCTGGATCGATAAACCGCAGCACGATCAGCGACACGCCCGTCAGCAAAAAAAACGTCCAAAACACGGGCGAAGTCGCGGCGACCAGAGTGCCGAATCCACCACCAAAGTCTCCCCACTGCAGCGGTTCCGCCGCAAGCCGGCAGTTGATCAGGCAGCTGTCCACGGCCGATCGGCCCGCCTCCGTCCCGACGAGCCCGGACATGGCGATCGCGACCACTCCGGAAGTAAGCAGCGACCATACGGGCGTGTTGAGCCGCGGGTCCCAACGCTTCAGGAACGCGAACAACGCGTGGTCGTTGCCCATCGACGCGTAGACCCGCGAACCGGTCACGAGCAGTCCATTCATCGCCCCGAGCGCTGAAATCATGACCAAGGCGCTGATCGCGCGGCCGCCCCAATCGCCCAACGATCGGCTGGCCAGCTCCGCCGCGGGCGCCCACGAATTCCGCGCGCCATCAAACCCCAAGGCCCACCAATAAGCGAGATTGATCAAGAGATAGACGAGCAAGATGAGCGCGGTGCCGCCGAGCAACACCCGCGGAATGTTTCGCTCGCGATCGCGGACCTCGGCCGCCACAAACGCGGCGTCGTTCCAACCGCCATACGTGTACAGCACGAGCACCATCGCCAAGCCAAACCCGGGGCCCTCGATCGGTTTCGTCGGCAACAGGGGACCCTCGCGATTGGCGAAGAACGCCAGGATGACGATCGCGGCCAATCCTCCCACCTTCACCACGGTCAACAGGTTTTGCAGCGTGCGTCCGACATGCGCGCCAAGGATGTTCGCCACCGTCAAAAAACCGATGGCGGCGGCCGCGAGCCAAACCGTTCCCACCGCATTCTTTTCCCCCAAAAACGCGGCCGCGTAGTCCGCGAAAGCGAACGCCATCGAGCCGATGCTGCCCGTGAGCGTGGCGGCCAATTGCGCCCAGCCGAAGAGAAAAGCGACCAATCCGCCAAAGGCCCGCTTGAGATACGCGTAGTCGCCGCCCATGAACGGATAGGCGGTCGCCAATTCGGCGTAGCAGAGGGCACCGATGAACGACAAAACGCCGCCCGCGACCCACACGCCCAGCAGCGACCACGGCCCCGCGACGTTCCCGAAAATCAACGCCGTCGACTTAAAGATCGAGGTGCCAACGACGATGCTGACAATGATGCTAATGCCATCCCAGGGACTTAAATGCTGCGTGTGCTCGGTCGGCGGCTCGATTGTTTCCCGTGACATAAGGGCTCCTGGGGAGGCTAGCGGCGGACGCGGCGCTAGCGGTACACGGCGCAGCTAATCAAGGTGTCCTTCAAGGCCTGGATCGTTTCGTCCGTCGTCTTGAAACCGCGGACATACAGCATCTTGAGCGTCGGGGCCCCCGAGAGCAAAGCGAGATGCTTTTCGTCGACTGGATTATCGCTGATGTTCAGCACACGCAGCTTTTCCAGCGGGCGCAGGTGTTCCAGCCCCGGCCCTTTCATTCCCGTCCGGTTTAAGGTCGCCACCTCGAGATTCGGGAATTGGCGGCAGGTGGCCAATTGCTCGTCGGTCACTTGGCAGAACGCCAAGTTAAGCGTCCGCAATTCCCCGAGCCCCTTCAGCTTCGCCAGTCCCTCGCCGCTGACTCGGGTTCGCTCCAAGACGAGCACCACGAGGTTTTCGAGCCCCGCGAGCGATTCGAGGTTCGCGTTGGTCACTTCCGTCCGATCGAGATAAAGGAACTCCAGCGTTTTG
>JBIKVL010000181.1:0-7235 GCA_044356875.1 Pirellulaceae bacterium
ACCTCGATGCGTTCGCGATCGCTTGGGCCGAGTCGACTCTGTAGTGATTTCAATTCGCCGCGCAAGTTGTCCAGGATGCTCTTGCCTTGGGCCAGTCGGCGCATTTCGCGGCGGACTTCTTCAGGTGTTCCTTCGACGAACATGCGTCGATAGAGCGTTGCAGGGTCGCCTTGATGTGGGATCGGCACGCCTTTCTCTGTCCACGAAAGCGACTGGCTCCAGGTCGCGCCCAGCAGCAAGTACGGCATTCGTGTCTGACCGGCCACATGGCGGGCGGCGACTTGGTCGAGCGAGATCGAGTTATGCACGTCCCGCACGTTCAAACCGGGAACGCCGGTAAAAATCGCGGGCTCAGTGCCATGATCGTTCGGGTAGCCTGGATGCCCCATGCCGGAAAACAGAGTGAACTTTCCGCGATACGGTTCGAGCGGTGTGAGAAAGCGGGTCGTCTCGTGTTTTAGTCCGGTGGCGTTGGGAACGAGATGCGGATGATACGTCCCCAAAGGACGATGGATGAGCACCATCCGGCGCGGTTGAAGCGATGCGGCGCGGCTCCGCGACTGTTGGCCACAAACACTGGGAATCATGGCGTCCAGCAGCGGAAGCGAAAGCGCAGCAGCGCCGGCGCGAAGTACGGTGCGGCGGTTGAGCGTGTGGCGGTTCAAAATGTACACGTGTCGGTCCTTGAATTCTTCCGTCGTACTTTACTTCTCAAGAAACAGCGGACTTTGCGTTACGGCGTGCAACAACGATCTAAGACCGTAGTTGCTTTTCTTCGTGTCGCGGACGATCTGCTCGATGACCGCTCGGTCGGCGAAGTCGATTTCGGCGCCGGTCGCGTACAGCACGAGCTTCTCTCCCAGGTTCCGCGCAAGCTGGTCCTGGTCGCGCAACAGCAGCGATTTGTATTCATCAATATCGGCGAAAGATTGGCCGTCGTCGGTTTCGCCACGGGCGTCGACCGGTTTAGCCAGCCAGACCCGCCGTCCGGGATAATTCGCCAGTTCGACATAGTCGTTGCCCTGGCCGCCCTGCTTGACGCGGTAGCGCTCGCGCCAGCCCCCCACGACGTCGTAGTTTTCCAACGCGAATCCCGGCGGATCAATCTGGCGGTGGCATTGGGAACAGACTGCCACGTTCTTGTGTTTGTCCAGTTGCTCGCGAATCGTGTTCGCGCCGCGAATGTCAGGCTCGACCGCGGCGACATCCGGCGGCGGCGGGTCCGGCGGAAGGCCGACGATTCGCTCCATGATCCAGGCGCCTCGCTTCACAGGCGACGTGTAACTGGCGTTGGTGGTCATCTTCAGGATGCTGCCATGCGTGATCAGACCGCCGCGCCGCGAACCGGAGGTAAGCGACGTCCGCCGCAACTGCGTGCCCTGCACTGGAGGCAAGCCGTAGTGCCGCGCCAGACGCTCGTTGAGGAACGTCCAGTCCGTTTGCACCACGGATGAAACGGGCAGGTCGTTCCGCAACATCTCCCGAAAAAAGGCCCGGGATTCCTGTGGAAGTGACCAAGCCAGCATGGCGTCGTATTCGACGTAGATCCCATCCGGAGCCATATCGAGAAACCCGGCCAAGTTCAGCCACTGATCCGTGAAAGTCCGGATGAATCGCTCGGCTTTGCGATCGCCGAGCATACGTTCGGTCTGAGCCCGCAGGCCGTTGGCGGTGGACAATTCGCCCTGCTCGGCCGCTGCGAACAATTCGTTGTCCGGCATCGAACTCCACAGCAGCCGCGCGAGACGCGCCGCGATCGCGTAGTCGTCCAGCCTGCCCGGAGGCTCGATGTAATAGAGAAAGTTGGACGAGCACAGAATCGCCTTGTACCCGGCCCGCATCGCTTCGTCGAAGTCATCGCCCTGATCCATGACTTGCTTGACGATCGCGACGTGATGCGCGACCTGCTGCTCGGTCGGCGGACGGCGGAAGGCAAGCCGCAGGAAACTCCGGATCAGACGCTCGGCGTCTTGCGTTGGAGCATCAGATCGGGCCATAAGCGGATACTTGGTGAATTCGCCGGGAACCGGCCAGGACCGCCAGTTTTCCGGGAGTGACCGGCCCTCGGGCATCCGCGGCTCTCTTGGCAGGTCGCCGAACATCCGACGCACACCCAGTTCCACGTCGAGCGGTCCTTCCAATTCAGCCCATTCGGTAGCCAGCCCGGGTCCCGCAAAGTCCGCGGGCAACGGCTTGCCCCCATCCGCTCCGCGCTGTTTGGCAACCTCGCCGTTCGAGGGCAGACCGAGCGCCTCGAAAAAGATGAACTGGTTGCCTTGCGAGTATTTTAAATCGGTCTCGACTTCGATCACGGTGGTCTTGCCGGCGGGGATGTCGAAGTAGTCGACAATGTGCAGGTGCTTTTCCGCCTGGAATCGATCCACTCGTTTGCCGACGAAGACCGTCATCGGCCGGTCGCCGTTGTTGACCGGGCGAACCGCCGCGCGAATGCGATAACGTCCCGGCATAGGCGGATGCGGAGCCTGCATGCCCATATCGCCGCCGACGGTGGCATGGTAGATCAGCGTATCGCCGTCGACCCGGACAAACGGATCGATCCCGGACGTCCGATGCACCGGCAGGCGGCTCTCCAGATACGCCTTGCCCGAGTGGCGCTTCGCGACGGACGCAGCGGGAAAGGTCGGCAGGGCTTCGGCCAGCGCGCGATCGGCTGCCCGCTGGTAGCTCAGCAGATGGCTGGCGGACGTCTCCAATCCGCGGGCCAGGGTATCGAAGCCGTGGATCAAGTTGTCTTCGGGCAGCATGTCCCGCAGCGGCACCGCGATACCCAGCAGGTCATGCAGCGTGGTTTCGTATTCGCGCCGATTCATCCGGCGCAAGGGTGTGCGGCCATTTTGCGCACGGCCCGCCAACGTCGCCCTGCTCAATTCCTGCGACAGCCAGTCGGTCACCTGCCTGATCTCCGCCGGCCCAGGTTGGCCTTCGCCAGCGGGAGGCATCTGACCGCGCACAAGCTTGTCGTGCACCCGCACCCATCCGGGCTGACTGAAGTCGGGCTTCAGCGATTCGAGCGAAAGCCCGCCCTTTTTCGTCGAGTCGTCGTGACAGTGAACGCAATGCGTCGCGAATACCCGTTTCACCGACGGCGGAATCTCCGCAGAAAACGCGACCGGCGGCGCAACCAACAACGCGGGCAGCAACGCGGGCAGCAGAGTGGCAAGGAGTGCGAGTGTGGGTTTCAGGGTGTGATCTCCAAACTACTCACGGGAATCGCGGGCCGCTTCGTTCACGGCGATGGTCAAGGGCGACCGCCGACCGCCGGAGTCGACCTAGGCGTTCGGTCCGTCCATCCCGCCCGCCCCGCAGGTCCAGAGGCGGCCCAGCGGCAGCGCGTCTAAAGGCATTAGCAATAGGCCAATTGCCAGTGTGCGAGTGCGTTGCGAGATGGCGCAAGCGGCTGTGATGGACATGTTTCTTCACGGAGGTGGCATGGCGGCGACTTTGTTCGCCGGTCGAATGCAACGAAACTGCTCGCTCTGAACGATGACCAGCAAGGCGTCTGACCAACGACCGCCGCTGGTCATTGTCTTTGTGACCTCCTCGACGAGCTTGCGATCCGACGTCATCACGGCGCGGCCCAGGGCGTAGCCGGTTAGTTTGCGGGCGAGCGTTCGCAGCAGGTCTTCGCGCCGCGGGCCCGCGAAGTAATTCCGCAGCCCGGCGATATCGTCGATCCGGGTGCCGTCGCGAAGAATGCCCAAGGTGTCGCCCGGCTTCAGCTCGCTGGGCGACCGCAGCCGGCCGATCGCGTCGAATCGCTCCATCGCCATGCCGAACGGATCGATGCGAATATGGCAACCGGCACATTGGACATCCTGGCGGTGACGCTCAGTGATCTCCCGCACGCTCAGCCCGATGGGCGGGGTCTCGGGCAACGGTGGCACGTCGGGCGGAACTTTCGGCAGCCGTTCGCCCAGCACCTGCACCAACCACGCTCCTCGCTTGATCGGACTGGTCCGCGCGGCGGCCGATTGCTTCGCGATCACAGCGCCAAAGCCGAGAAACCCGCCACGCCCGTAGGTCGCAACTTTCTCGACGCGCCGCCACTGGGGCCCTGTGACGCCCGGGATGCCATAGTGCTTGGCAAGGATATCGTTGATGACCACCGCGTCGGCGGCGATCACATCGGCAACCGGTCGATCGTTCACCAGCAGGTCCTCGAAGAACCGCACCGGTTCTTCGGCCAACGCGTCGCGCAGGGCCGGTGTGAACTCGGGGAAGTGTTTCAGGCTTCGACCATGATTGGCCACGAAGTCCCGCACGCCCAGCCACCGCGCGCCGAACTCTTCGGCCATGCCCCGCATCCGTTCATCTTTCAACATCCGACGCAGTTGTTCTTCCATCACGGCCGGCTCATGGAGCCGCGCGGAGCTCGCCCGCAGTTCGTCGTCCGGGATCGAGTCCCACAGCAGGAAACTTAGTCGCGTGGCGAGTTCATCGCCCGAGACGGGCTTCCAAGTCGGACCGGTGGCGGGCTGCTCGACCCGGTAAAGAAACCACGGCGACGCGAGGACGCGGGCCAGCGCCGCGCGGAACGCCGGGTCGTGTTTCACGCCTTCTTTACGATCGGCGTGGTACGACGCGACGATTGCCTCGCGTTCGTTGGTGCCGAGCGGACGGCGCCACGCGCGGGCGGCGAAGGCGAGCAGTGCGTCGAGTTGCTTCGGCTCCGCCGCGGCCTGAGCCTCGAGCAAGGCGGTTTCTTCGCGTTTGATCTGTTCTTCGAACTCTTGGATATAGAAGAACATGATTCGCGCGCCGTCGTTGGGCTTGCGATAGTACTGCACGAGTCCCGCGTACGCAGTTGGAGTGGCGAGCGCTTGCTCGCTGACAAACTCCAATTCGCTCCACAGGCGGTCGAGTTCCGCCCGGCCCGCATCATCGAGCAGCAACCGACGCAAGGGCTCGTCCTCGCGTCGGTAGAGGAACACACTCCCCTGGGCGTCGCGCGGAATGATGGGCTGGAACAGCACTGCGGGCGGGAAGAGTGCGCGAAACTCCGCGGCCGGCCGCGCGCGTTCGGCGGCGACACGCGGATGCACGATTCGCGCGGCCCGTGGGTCTCCCAGCGTCGCTTTGGCGACAGGTTCCGCGAGGTTCCCGCCACCGCCTGTCGCGGCGATGAGGAACGCCTGAACGGAGGCCGTCTCGGGGCTGCCTTCGTCCAGGCTCACATCGGCACGAAGGAACCGCGGCAAAATGAGCGACTTCCGCAGTTCTTCCGGCAACTGCCTCCAATCGATCACCACTTCCGCGCCGGCCGCAGTGACGAGCGCGGACTTGGGCACTGTCCGTCCCAGCGGATGCTGGCCAAACTTGAGTCCCGACGATTGCTCGAAAGCCGCTCGCAGCTCGGGATGTTCCGCGAAGATCAGCGGCGGTCCGTCGCCTCCTTCCAAACGCATTCGATCCCAAACGACGAACGTGTCGGGCTGGGCTGGCAAGGCGACCATGCGAAAGAGCGGCTCGCGGGCCGCGCCCTGGATTCGCTCACGCGCGACGACGCGCCGCAAATCCTCCCAAGCGGGAAACCCGTTGCCGACCGCGAGCGCCGCGTTTTTGCGGTAGTTGCCTTGAAACAGCAGGTCTTGAAAGGTTTTGATCGCCGCCAGCACCGGGGCCGGGTCCGTCGTCGCTTCGCGCCACTTCTCCCGGACAACGGCGAGCATATCGGAAGGCAGTTCGGCGTCCACTTGGATTGGCGGCACGATGCTCAAATCGGCGAGAGCGTTTCCCAAATCCATCGCCGCGATATGCGACAGTTCGAACGCGACACCGTCGCCGCCGCTCGGGTGGGCATCGGCGACGCGGCCTGTTACCGACAACTCGCCGGCGATGGGACTTGTCCAGGCAATCGCCACGTTCCGCCTTGGGCCAGGATGCACGAAGACCGAACGCGCGGGCAAGGTCGTCCAGGCTTTGATCGGTTCGGCCGCGGAATTCACGAAGACCGACGGTTCGGAGCCAAGGCTCCAGGATTGCAGCTCGGGCCGGCCCGCATTGCTATCGCGCCGCTCGGTGAGGAACACTGGAGCGGAGGCCGCTTCCAAGAAGCTCCATACGGCTCCCTGCTTGTCCGACCACGGGTTTCCTTTCAACAGACTGGGAACCAAGTCGGCGCTGCTCCACATTCGCCGCTCGCCTGCCGTTTCGCGGATCGTCCATTCGACAAGCGTGCTGTCCGCTCCATGGCTCGCGTTCGGCAGGACGGTCAGGAGGAGCAGTTCGCCGCGTTGCACCGTGACCTTTTGCTCGAAGGGAACCGAGCCCTGTTCCGCGACTTGGGATTCGGCGAGTACCCGTTTCGACGACGCCCACCGAGCTTCGATCAACTTCTTGGCCGCTTGCGCAGCCATCTGCCGCCGCTGCTTGTCGGCTTCGGCTTGCGCCGTTCTCTCGTACCACTGCTTCGACTGGGCGACAGCCTCCACTGGCGAGTTCGACTTGCCGTTGAGGCCCGCCCATAACGCCGCCAAGTAAGTGGCGTTGAGCTTTTCCTCGGCGGCTACGGCGGCAATCGCGGCGTTACTGTCGCGTGTGAGCCGGTCACGATGTTTTAAAGTGGCCGCGAGATGCGCCGCCAGCGGCGGTTCCCCGTTGGGACCGGCGTAACGAGCGTGGAAGGCGCGGAGCGGCTTGAGTGCCTCTTCCGTCCAATCCGGTCGTTCGGTAGAAGGCGAGAAACGAAAACCTGTCGGCAGCAGCACGACCCGCGCGGCGACATCGCGGGCCGTCTGGTGATAGCGTTCGACAAGTTCGGGCGTCACCGGCATCGCGTCGCCGACATTCGCAAACCCCTCGCCGCCGACGCTATCGGTGGGAAACTCGCGGACACGCGTCGGCCGCATATCGACGCCCGTAAGGTCGCGCACCGCATTGTCATACTCCGGATTGCTCAATCGGCGGAGTGTCACTGGACCGGGATCGCCGGCCCGGGCGGCCGCCTCCGCATCGAGCGCCGCGTTGATCCAGTCCAGCAGCCGCGCCCGCTCGGCGTCGCTGGGCTGCGGAGCCTCCTTCGGCGGCATGTCGCCGATCCGCAACCGTTCCGCGACATCGACGAGCACCTTCGGTTTGGCGAGAATCGCCTGCGCCGTGCCGAAGCCGGTAAGATCGAGGTCGTTGTTTTTGGGCTCTTTTCCGTGACACGCTCCGCAAGTCTGTACGAGCAGCGGCCGGATCGTCTTGGCGAAAGATTCCCGGATTTCCGCGTT
>JBIKVL010000182.1:0-7189 GCA_044356875.1 Pirellulaceae bacterium
GCGATGTGAGCGGCGCGATGTGAGCGGCGCGATGTGAGCGGCGCGATGTGAGCGGCGCGAAAGCCGCGCCGAAGAAAATTTTCAATACGTCTTGCGTGTTTTTTTGTGGAAAACGTGTTGCATTTTTTTATGACTTGCGTACAACTACGACCCTTAAGTAATGAAGCCACGAGCGGGTTTCTGACTGACGGCATTGACGCCTACGTTGGATAATCGCGGCCCGGATGCGACAAGGCACGAATGCCTGATCAACTCCGAAGCCGGCTTTGTGGCGGGGAACGTGGAACCGCGACAGGCGTTTCCCAGATGTCGATGCGGGCATGCGTCCCGCGTGTCATCTGAGCGATTGTCGCAACATCTTTTCATTGGAGGACGTGTCGTGGCCAAGAAAGCTGCTGTGAAGAAAGCTGCTCCGAAGAAGGCTGCTAAGAAAGCCGCTGTGAAGAAGAAGAAGTAGCTTCTCCGCAGGTTCCGGTCCATCGCCGCTGGCGATGGGCCGATCGATCAAGACAGTCACGAGAAAGGGCCGCCGGTTTCGGCGGCTCTGATTTTTTGCGCGGCCAGTTTCCCTGGCTCAAATCGAGTACCGCAGCCACTTTCCATCCCGTGTTAGGACCGCGAACTGGCGATTGGACAGCGCTATCAGCGCCACGGGTTCGCCGGTGAACTGCCCCCGCCGAACGCAACGCGTAGTGTTGCCGGACGAGTCGTAAACTTCGATGGCTCCGTTGGCCGCAAGCACCAACACCCCGCAGGGAAGAAAACGGGCTAGGGGAGTGGCCATCGATTCTTGGACTGGCGCCGCTCGCCAACGTTTGTTCTCCAGCCACTGAAGGACCGCGCCTTGGCGCAGGCTGAAACAGATGCGCGTGCCCGAATGCGCCCGCGATACGGCCAGCGAGTGGACTTCCGCCGCGAACGAATGCTCGCTCGTAACGGCCAAGGAGTCGCTTAGAAAGACGCACCGCCGACCGTGCGCGACGCAAAACCAGCGGCCCGCTTCGGCGACCCGCCAGACTGAATGAGTGTCACGCCCGTGGTCTGCCGCAGCCACAGGTGTTGTCGGCCAGATGTCGGAGAGGGCGACGCCGTCGGCAGGCGACCGATCCACTGCGCGGGACGTGTCTCCATGGAATCGCAGCGCCAGCGACATGCTTTGCCGCAGTTCGCCAGCCAGTCCGAAGCGTTTCAGCACGACGTCGTTGGGAACGCCGATCAACGCCAGGTGTCCGTGAGGACCGCTAGCGAAGTCGTAAACGCCGGGCGTGGTCCGAACCACGCGTAGGTCGTGGCCGGTTTCCGTGGAACAACTGAAACTGTTGTCCGACTCAATCGTCCCCGCTGGCGAGACCGCTCCGCTGGCGGCCGCGTCGTGGTCGAGCACGAGCAGGGTCGTCGTCCTGGTTCGCGCGTGCTCCATTCGCATGACGATGCGTGGTTTCGCGGACGTCCGTGGCAAACGCAGCGGTTGGAGTGCCGCGGCGGCCCCGCCGGCGTTCTCCACCGGAAGTGGCCAATGCACGATGCTCAGTTCGTTCGCTTCATCCCGGGCGATCGCGGAAACCGAGGTGGGATCGAGCGGTAGGCGGGCCGCCCAGCACCATTCGACATTCGCGTCGATCCATCTCCCAACCTCGGGGAACAACTCGGTCGCCCCCTCGCGGTCTACTGCCGCTGGCCGTTTGGCCCACTCGCGACGCGGCAACATCGACTGAAGTCGGTCGCCAAATCGCTGGCAGTCGCGTTCCAAGAGTCGATCGCCAGTCGACAAGCCCGCGACAATCGACAGCAAGGATTGGACCTCGCGATTGGAAATGGCGGTTGAAGGCTGGCCAGCCATGGCGACGAATTCATGCGGCACGAAAACTTCCTGGGACGAATGGGATGGATGGAGCGCCGTCGCCAATTGCCTTCCCGCCACGACCCTCACCACGTCCTCGGCCGTATCGCGAATCACAGCGACGGTTTGGTTCTTGACCAACTGCGCGATCGCCTCGAGCGGCCACAGTCCAAGCCTCGCCATTGCCGGATCGTCCCGGAGCTGGCGCAGCAATCCCAGCAGCGCGTCGGTTCGCCCAAGCGATTGCAGCAGTTTCAAGCGGCGTTCAAAGCACGCACGGGCCGCGGTCCCGTAGGGCCAGGAGCGGGCGAGGAGCTCGAGGGCCTCATCGGGTTCCCCGAGCCGCTCGGCGAGGATCGTCGACGCCTCGACCGGATTCGACTGGAGGCAAAGATGTTTCACCGCCAAGCGGTATTCGAGGATCGCCTCGGGCTCGCGGCCCAAGACGCGGAGAATGTCGGCCGCCTCCCGATGGCGCTTGATCTTTCGCCAGGTTTCAATCGCCTCTTCAAACAAACCGCCGCGGCGAAAGCATTCGGCCGCCGCCTCTGTGAGCTCGAGCCGATCGCGGAGGAGTTCGCCCGCTTCCCGAAAATGTCCGCCGGCTTCCAAAGCTTTCGCGGCCGCATCCCAATCGCCGAGCAATCCCGCGTACAAATTGGCTGCCCTTCGATATCGGCGCAGCGTCATTTCCCGGTTCGCCAGCTCGCGATACTTCGCCTCGAGTTGCCTCCGCAACTCCGCGGAGATTGTCCAGTCGTCGCCCACCGCGGCGGCTGTGGCGACAAACGCTCCCGCGTACAAGCGGTCATCGAGTCTCTGAGCGAAGAGCTCGCTCGTGGGAACGCCAGCTCCCCGGCCAGAGGCGTGATTGGCGAGTGGAATCGCGTAGTCGAGTCCTTGGTCGGGGTTCGACTGCAACAGCGAAAGCAGACGCTGGACCTCGCGTTGACGTTTGTCGGCCAACTTATCATCGTCCGCCGCAAGACGGCGTTGCGTCCAATCCCTGAGCTGCGTCAGCCAGTCAACGCCCCAGCCCTTGGGTGCGCCACCTCCTGTCATTCCGCGCGCGGCGGCGGATCGCCCCGCTGGCCCCGTAGGCTGAGCGGGTTGCCCCGCATGCGCGCCGCGTTGCAAGCTGGACGCTGGACGTATGCCCCGTACCACCCGCAGCAGCCGGTTAGCGAATCGCTGGAGGATGCGCAGGGCGCTGCGTCGAATCACCGCGGCCACTCGACGCGGCCAGCGCCGTTGTCGCTGTTCGTCCGCTGTGGGCGGCAGGTCGCTCAGGTGGGCCGCCTTCGTACCGAGATCGACTGGCGCGGGCGGCGTATCGAGCGAGGCGTCGGGGGGACGGTCGCCGGCTTCCCAGTTGGGACGCCGGCCAGCTCGAACGGCCGTAAGGCGCTGCGGGAAGTGAACGGCCGGGCGGGCCATGTCCCATGGAACCATGCGGATCGCAGGCGAGTGGAAAAACCGCTCAAGCGGCCAACCGTCGTCTTCGATGAACGTCATCAGTCCCTGTGCGGGATGCCAAAACGCGATGTGCGCGGAACGCCCGGCTTGAACCGTCAGCGACTGTTCCAGAAGGTCCGCGTCGACGCTCGGCTCGAGGCGCGCATCCGCTGGAATCCATAAGCGAGCGGACGCTTGCCGAAACTTGATGGCCGGAAAAGTCCTGAACGACACGTCCGGCCGTCGACGCAGGACGACGAACGCGCCGGAGAAGATCCGTCCGTCGGCGGACTCCGAGGATGCGGGCGTAAGGCACGGGTAGAACCGAATCGAATGCTGGTCATCGGTCCATCGGCACGCCAAGTCGATCCACCTGGCCACGTCACCGCCAGGGAGGAACAAAACGCAGCGCGGATCCGAGGCGAGCGGCACTGGGTCGCGCGGCGAGTGTTCGTCGATCGGCAGCAATCGCACTCGGCATTCAAACATGGACGCACTCCATCAGTTCCCGCAGCGACTTTTCCAGTTCCTCCATCGACCCGAACGGCTGGCCGTCGGGGAAATGAAAGCGTTGATCGCCATACCGGCGGCCATCGCTCCGCCAAGCCGTTGGCGGGCCCTGCTTCTGCACCAACAAGGTCAACTCGAGCCGCCGGCCTCGTGGGTCCCGCAAATGCAACAAGCCACGGTCGTCCAGGAAAACGTCCAGCCCACCGCACCGCGCCTTCCGTAAGCGATAGGCGGAATACCGTTCGTCCGCCACCCATTCAAAGGTGTGCAAATCTTGTCGCGCGGCGGCGCTCTTAAGATCGTCGTTGTGCCCCATCCACCGCATAGAGCCCGGTTCCGCCCGGTTCCACGCGAGTTCTAGGCCGGGCAAGAATCCAAGGCCCGTGTCCGCTTGTAGCCAGATGCGATGGCGGTCCACCGCCACGCGTCTCAGCAGCCGCCGTCGACGCCAGCGTGTGGCCCGTTTGTCGCCGAGCGGACCCGTTCGCGCTTGCGAATGGGGATTCCAACCAGGGCCGAGCGTTAACCATTCCGAATCGCGGGCATTTATCACTCGCGGCGGCTCGTCCAGCGGCAGATCGACCATGAACCGGGTTTCTCCCACCCCATGGCAACAAGCCGACATGCCATGCGCGGCCACTTCCACTGCGAGCAACACGTTGCCAGTTAGATGAGGTATCGGAGAGCGGCGGCCGTTGAGCGTCTCCACGAAATAGCCCGTCCGTGTGAAGCCGCAGAAGCCATCGGCGCCAGGGCGTCGAAACAAGGTCGCCAGTTCGACGTTCGGCAGCCAAGTCGTGTCGATCGGATTCGTGGCTATTCTCGACCCTTGCAGGCTCAGGTGAAAAAACTCGCGTCGGCCCGCATGTTCCTCATACCCGACTAGACCGGGAACGAGCGGCCACAGGATTCCGACATCCGTCCGCTGAAGATAATCAATGCGATCCAGCGTTTCCCAATCGAGCGCTTCGACGGCGATGCTCATGCGGTCGTGGTATCCGCGCCGGTGGCAACAGCCAACCACCAACAAGTCTTGGCCTTGCCATTGGAAGCCTTCGGGCCGCGCTATCGTTGATTGAAAGGAACGCAGGCGCGCGGTGCCCGCGAACAGGTCCGCGTCGACCGCGTACAGTCGCGGCGCGCCGGGATTGCCGAAGACGGCCCGCAATACGCGGCCATCCGGAGTTCGCTCGTGGCCCAGCAATCGGCCCTTCGGCATGCCCTCGTAGAGTTGAATGGGCGGCCGATCAACGCAGTCCCAGTACATCAGCCGGCGATCCGAAGTCGCCTGCACATAGCCGCCGGTGCGAAATGTCGCGGCTCGGTCCCGCTGATACTTGCACGTCGACCAAACTCGCAGCGGAAACGGCGCCGCGCGAAAGATCGCCGGCAATTCGTCCGACGGTTTGGGATCGTGGACCGATTGGCATGTTCGTTGATCAAGCAGCGCCGTCAGATCGAGCTGCGCTTGACGGAGCGAACGCTGGCCCGCCTCGCTCCACCGGATCAACTCGAAACGCCCCGCGCGATCGACGATCGCCACGTAGAGCCTCGCCAGACCCGACTTGCGTAACGCGACGCGGAATTCTTCATCCTCCCAGACACTCCGAGCCGTCACCAAGATCGCTTCGCTGTCTTCCTCTCCAAGACGGCTGGCCACGGACCAAGCCGAGAGCGACTCGCCCGGGTGAGGGTGCGGAGAGAGCCCCGCGAGCAACCCCGTCCAACCGGCTGCGGACTCGACCGCGACCGGCGCGACCGACGCGCCATCAGCGCGATAGATCCGCAGCCCGCCCAGGCGATCCGCCGTGGCGGCGAAGGCCAGTGTGACGGCGGCCGCGAAGACTCGCGGCACGCCCCACAACCGAATGCCCGCATCCACAAGAATCGAACGGCGGCGGGCCCGAGCCGGCGGTAGAGACTCCCGCCGCAAATAGAGCGATTCGCCCAGAGCGAGCCGCGTCGTGAATGTCAGGTCGTCGTGCGCCAATTCACTCTGCAACAGCCGATCCGGAGTTCCACGATTGGAGATGTCCGCGAATCCGCCATCCAAGAGCGTTTCCCGCAACGCCATCGGTAGCGGCAAAGCAACCACTCCAAGCAGTTGGCGCGCGATGCCCGCCATGGCCGCCAGCAACTCGTCGTCGAACGGCCCGTGCATCAAGGCCCGCGTTCGCTCGACGATCTCCGACGCAAGTTCGGCCGGCGCGGCGGTTGGAGCGTTATCCAGTCCCGTCGCCATTCGATGCCGAACCGCCGCCGGTTCGAGTGCCTGCAGTCCCGCGAGGAAGGTTCGCAACGAGTAGCAATGGGTTGGGGCCGGCATGCGACCGCGCCCCTCGAAGGCCCAAACCGCCTCGGGCACCCCTCCCTCGACCGCCGACATCACGGCCGCCGCAAAGCCGTCGGCGGGCCCGTCGGCGGGCCCACCAGCCGACGGCAGGCTTTCCTGAAACACCGAGTCGGCAATCGCGCGCTTCGCAGCCTGCGAGACACGCAAGTCGCTACTCCAGAACGAGAGGCGTTCCAAGGCGGAATGGACGGCGCTGCATTGGTCGTCGGTCAGATAATCTTGAGCCACTCTCCAAGCATCGACCGCTAGCGAGGCGCGCGAGGCGATTCGCCAATTCTCCCGAGTCGCGGCGGCGACCAGCATCAGCATGTCGAGCGGCGGGAGCGGCCGCGCGTTGAATGGCGACAACATCGCCCGCAACTCGGCCGCGAAACAGATCGTCGCTCCCGATTGCCAAACTGCGGCGGAGCCACCCGCTTCCCATCGCCAGAAGGCGTCGCCCGCCGGAACCAGATAGGCCAAAACGTCAGGCGATAGGCGGTCGTCCATCTGCTTAGCCCTCACCGCGAGTTGGGGCGGTTGCCGCCAGCCATCGCATGCGAGTCTCCCGCGCCGCCGACCGGCTCGCACGCACAAAACTCGCCGCTTCAATCCGCTCGATGTGATTCTCCGGAAACCACAACGCCACGTCCCCGTCGGCCAGGAACAGGCAGCGTCGCAACAGTCCGGCGGCGACCGCTGGCTCCCATCTCCACCCCATAGGAGCGGCAATGCCGTCGCGCTCCCGCCAACGCTCGCCACGCACCCCGACGCCGCGCGCTGCCAGAACCACGCAGCGTCCGCTCGCATCCGCCGCGAAAGCCGCGCCCTCCCACATCGCTCGTGGCGAAGCTTCCACAAACGCGCACCAATCCGCGACAGTCGTCAGTACCAGATTCGCGGACGCGATCAAAGCATCCGGCCCGCCAACCCCGCCAACATCGCTACGCCCGCCGACCCCGCCGACCCCGCCGACCTCGCGACGCTCGCGGACTAGTCGCAGTTCGACCCGTTCGATCGTCGCGTTCCGAAGGGGCCGGCGCTCGGCCAAA
>JBIKVL010000183.1:0-7186 GCA_044356875.1 Pirellulaceae bacterium
CCCGGGATTACGACGAATTACATTGTTTACAGCCAAGCCGCTGGCGTTGGCTCGGTTGGAATAGGGATTCGGCGCCGCGAGGCTGTTCGGTCGGCAGGCCGAGCCGTTGCCTACGGCTCAGCGGTAAACGAACAACAGCGGCAAGCGAACGACAGCGGCAAGCGAACGACAGCGGCCAACGAACAACAGCGGTAAACGTACGACGGCGGATTCCGCCGCTTGCCTTAAAACAATCAATCCGGGTAATGTTTCCCAGGGAGTTGGCGAACAGTGACCTTTTGAGGATGGCCATGAGCGTCACGGACAAGGATGACGGCGGAGCGGCGTTGGCGGGAGCTAATCGCCCGTTGTGGCTTGGCGTCGATGTGGGTGGCACCAATATCAAATGGGGGCTGGTGGACAATAGCGGTCGGGTCTTGCTTCGCGATCATCTTCCCACCCATGCCGATCGTCCACCCGAGTTGGCGATCGGCCGCGTGGTGGCGGCGATCGACGCGGGCTTGGCCGGGGCGAATTGTCGTCGTGGCGACATCCGCGGGCTCGGACTGGCGACGCCGGGCACGATGGATATTCCTCGAGGCCTGATTTTAGAGCCGCCTAATCTCCCGTGTTGGCGGCATTTTCCCATTCGCGATGCCTTGGCGGCCGCCAGTGGCCTGCCGGTAGCGTTCGCAAACGACGCCAACGCGGCGGCGTTCGGCGAGCATTGGGCGGGCAGCGGCGGCGCCCACGACAATCTTTTGCTGTTGACTCTGGGAACCGGGGTGGGTGGCGGCGTCTTGGTGAACGGCAAAACGTTGGACGGTACGCATAGTTACGGGGGCGAGTGCGGCCATATCATCATCGATCCGAATCCAGAGGCGCGCCTGTGCGGGTGCGGTCGGACAGGACATTTGGAAGCGTACGCGTCGGCCACTGCGCTGGTAAAACGTTGTGACGAGGCGTTAGCGAGCGGTCGGTCCAGCGGTTTGCGAAGGTTAGTGGGCGGGTCGTCGGGCATCACCGCGCTCGCGATCGCGCAGGCGGCGGCGGCGGGCGACGATTTGGCCCGCGAACTGGTGCTCGACACGGCCCTTTACTTGGGAATTGGCATCGCCTCGCTGATCCATGTGCTCGATCCGGCGATCGTGCTCTTGGGAGGAGCGATGGATTTTGGCGGCGAATCGAGCGATTTGGGCCGCGAGTTTCTGGAAAAGATTCGACGCGAGGTCGGGTTGCGGGTCTTCCCGGATTTGGCCGGGAAAACTACGATCCGGTTTGCGAGCCTTGGCGGTGACGCGGGGTTCATCGGCGCCGCGGGGATCGCGCGGGCCGCCATGATGGGCGGTTCGGGACTGCCGCACGTTCGACAAGGGTGACCAGCTAGGTTATGTCAGACATCGACTGCCAACACATTCGCAACTTTTGCATCATCGCGCACATCGACCACGGCAAGAGCACGCTGGCCGATCGGCTGCTGGAATTCACCGGCACCGTGCAAAAACGCGAACTCAAAGAGCAGATGCTCGACGACATGGAGCTCGAACGGCAGCGCGGCATCACGATCAAGGCGCGGGCTGTTCGGATGCAGTACGAGCGGGGCGGCGAGCTCTACGAATTGAATCTCGTCGATACGCCGGGCCACGTCGATTTCCACTACGAGGTTTCCCGCACACTGGCCTGCTGCGAGGGGGCCTTGCTGCTGGTCGACGCCTTTCAAGGCGTGGAAGCGCAAACCGTCGCCAACGCCTACGCGGCGCTCGATGCCGACCTGACCATCCTTCCCGTGATCAATAAGATCGACTTGAAGCATGCCCGCGTCGACGAAGTGGTCGCCGAGATGGAGCAAACGCTGGCGGTCTCCGCCGACGAGATTCTCAAGGCGAGCGCCAAAGCGGGGCTGGGGATTCGCGAGATTTTGGAAGCGGTTATCGATCGCGTGCCGCCACCCAAGGGCGACCCGAACGGCTCGTTGCAAGCGATGGTGTTCGACTCGCATTACGACGATTATCGCGGCGCCATCATCTATGTCCGCGTCATGAACGGACGCGTTGTCCGTGGCCAAAAAGTGCGTCTACTGCGGGGCGGCACGCAGCATGAAGTCGTCGAACTGGGCCAATTCGTGCCGCAGCAACGCGCCTGCGAGTCGCTGCAAGCCGGCCAAGTCGGATATCTCATCTGCAACATCAAGGAACTCGGGTCGGTCAACATCGGCGACACGGTCGCCACCGCGTCCGACACCAACGCCCAGCCGCTGCCAGGGTATAAACCGCCCAAGCGTATGGTCTATTGCGGTTTGTATCCGTCCGATGGCCAGAACTTCGAAGAGCTCCGCGACGCCTTGGAACGCTTGCACATCAACGATCCGAGCTTCGAATTCGAGCCGGAGACCAGCGAGGCGCTCGGGTTCGGATTCCGCTGCGGGTTCCTCGGACTGTTGCACATGGAAATCATCCAGCAACGGCTGGAGCAGGAGTCCGACATCGATCTGGTGCAGACCGCGCCGAACGTCACTTACGAAATCCTCACGCGGAACGGCGAAGTGCTGGAAATCCACCGGCCACAAGAAGTTCCCGACTCGGGCTCGATCGACGAGTTCCGCCAGCCGATCGTGCGGGTGAACCTGATTGTTCCCGGCGAATACATCGGCGCCGTGATGAAACTCTGCCAAGACCGTCGCGGAGTGCAGCGGAGCATCGAGCATCTATCGGCGACCCGCGCGATGCTCGTCTATGAACTGCCGCTCGCCGAGGTCATTTATGATCTCCACGACAAGCTGAAAAGCGCTACTCGCGGCTACGGCACAATGGATTACGAAGTCACCGGCTATGCGCCGGCCGACTTGGTGCGGATGGATATCCTGGTGAACGGCAAGCGAGTGGACGCGTTGAGCGTGATTTGCGATCGGCGCGACGCCGACCGCCGCGGCCGGGCCGTCTGCAAACGGATGAAGCAGGAAATCGAACGCCACATGTTCGAAGTGGCGGTCCAGGCCGCGATCGGTTCGCGAATCATCGCCCGCGAAACAGTCCCCGCCATGCGAAAAAACGTGACCGCCAAATGCTATGGCGGCGACATCACCCGCAAACGCAAACTGTGGGAGAAGCAAAAGGAAGGTAAGAAGCGGATGAAATCGATCGGCCAAGTCGATATCCCGCAAAAGGCGTTCATGGCCGTGTTGGAATCCGGCGAGGATCGCTAATGGCGTCCGGCCACGCCTCGGCGGCGGGCATGGGTGGACAGTCTGAGCTTGCACTGTCTGAGCTTGCACAGTCTGAGCTTGCACAGACAGACGTGTTGTCTGCCCGCACTGCGGCCGAACCGGCGGCGATTTCGGCGTCACCGCCGTCGCGTCGTTCGCCGCTGAAAACGGTGTTACGCGTTTCTTTCGCTGTCTGTTTGTTCGCGATTCTGGCCCGCGTAGCCTGCGTTTCCGGTTGGCTTCGTCCGATTCGGATCGTGGGAGGGTCGATGGCCGAAACCTTACTGGGCGATCATTGGCGACTCCATTGTCCCCGATGTGGATTTACGCATCGCTGCGATAGCGAACAGTTGCCGCGGGACGAGCGTGTTGTCTGCCCGAATTGCGGCGTCGAGCACGATGTGGATAAAGCGGCAACGCGGGTTCGTGGGCAGCGGGTGCTCGTGGATCGCTGGCCGGCAATTTGGGGCGATTGGCGGTCGCGGCGTGGCGCCGTGGTCGCGGTGAGGCGCGACGACGCGCCCAGTGGATTCGCCGTCAAACGGCTGATCGGTTTTCCTGGTGAAACGATTGAAATTCGCGATGGCGATGTTTGGTTAGGCCCCGGCATTCGCTATCGCAAATCCTGGCAAGAACTAACCGCGGTCGCGATTCCCGTCCACGATGACCATTTTCGGATCGGGGAGAGAGCGGACCGTGAGGACATGGCTTCGAGACGCGCGGCCGGATGGCGGCCACTGGGGAGCGACTCGGGATGGCAGGCCACGCCCACAGGTTATCGATGGAGTTCCCGCGACCGAAGGGCGAACGGAACCGGATGGCTTGTATTCCAAACGTCGGCCGGAGCGGGGGTGATCCGCGACTTGGACGCTTACAACCAGGCGTTGTCGCGCCACCTGGAGGCTGTCCATGATTTAATGCTTCGCCTGGAGGTGGACTTCGCGGACTCCGCGATTCTTATGGTGGAACTGTGGCCAGCTCGTCGGCCTGGGGTGCGATTCGAGTTTTCCAAGAGCGGCGGCGGCCGGATTTGGACGCTGGACGGGGAGACGCCGCGATTAGTGAAACAATGGGCGTTCCCGACCCTTCCTGCGGCGGACCCGCACCATCGGGTGGGCGTTGCCTATTGCGACCAGCAGGCGATGGTGGCGCTCCAAGACCACGAATGGGCGCGGATCGATTTGGACGGGACGAGCGGCTCGACCACTGTTCGGGCGGGTGGTTCAAGGGCCGCTGTGGCGATTGGCGCTATGGGAGGTCGCGTGGAAATTTCGAAGCTGCGTTTATTACGGGATATTCATTATTTACCCGCCTCGAACCCTCATTCACCCCAAACTTGGAGGCTGGATGCGGACGAATGGTTCGTCTTGGGGGACAATGTGGCCGCGTCGACGGACAGCCGCGAGTGGAGTGCCGGCAGCGTTCGGACTCGGCATTTCGTGGGCGAGGTGCATTCGTTTTAATGGAAGCGCGGATGGGGCGGTTAGACCCGGCGCGGATCGGTCGCCCGCGCCCCCGTTAGAAACGGGATCCGCCAAATGCCCACAAAGGTATCGGTTTTCGGATCAGCCACCTCTTCCAGCCCAAATTTCAAGGAGTCCGTGCGATCGGGGCGTTGGAACGTGCCTCCCAAGCGGTCCCATAGCGACAAGACGGTAGCGAAGTTGGTATTGGTCTCACGCGGATTGATCGAGTGGTGCAGTTTGTGCATGTCCGGACTCACGATAACCCAGCGCAGGAGCGCGTCCCAACGGCCCACCGAGATGTTGGCGTGCTGAAAAGCGGTGAAAACCGCGAGCAGCGTTTCGTAGGCGGCGAGCTCCTCCAAATGGAGACCCAATAGCGGGATCAGTGACATTTTCGCCATGGCGGAAAGGGCGATTTCACCCGCATGGAACCGCACCGCCGTAGTCGCGGTTAGCGCGCGGTCCGCATGGTGCGCCCGATGGAACCGCCAGAGCCAATCCGACCGATGGTTGGCGCAATGCCAGAGGTAGGTGAAACTATCCAGCAGCAACAAGACGAGTGGCCAACGGATATACAACGGCGGAGTAAGCAGGTTCAAAACGCCCAGGTGGTTGGCGGATGTCCACGACGCCAAAACGGTCATTACGGCGCCGAAAGCCACCGCGGCCAAGGCGGCGTTGGACAAACCAACCGCGATATTGACGGCATTGCGGCGGAATTGCCCGTTGTCCGGCCGGCGTGCGGGAATGCCCGTTTCCCACAGCCAACAGGCCGCGATGGCCGCTAGAGGCACGATGCGCCTCGTGATGTCTAGGATTTCCATTTTTGTCGTCGACATAACTCGATTGGTAGCTCACGCCGCGCTCTGCGCGAACCCGCTACGGGCGTCGGACCACCGCCATTGGGGAAGGAATTCTCCAAGTTATGAAAAGTGGCCATTCACTTGCAATTCCCCCCCTTTTACAGTTTAGTTGGAGTGTGCTACAAATATCTCGGCGAAAGTCGCCGTAACGTGAAGTGGAGTATCCCGATGGCACGTCCCAAGAAAGAGGCCGCAGAATCGAAAGATTCAATTAAAGACGCGGTCAAGGAGGCAACGAAAACCATGGCGAAGGACAAAGACACTATTAAGGAGACTACCGCACCTGCCGTCTCGACTGCTGACGCAGGCGGAAAAGTCAACAAGTCGCAACTCGTGCGCGACTACCTCGGGAAGAACCCGAAGGCAACCCCCAAGTCGATCGCCATCGCGCTCGGCCAACAAGGTGTGGTTGTCACCCCGAACTACGTCAGCATCGTCAAGTTCCAGATGAAGCGTTTGCGGGGTCGCGGACGTCGTCCGGTAGTGGTGGCGCCAGACGCCGTCGAGACAAAGCCGGTGGAAACGAAGGTCTCCGAGAAGTTCTCGCTGGAAACCCTCATTCAAGCCAAGAAGCTTGCCGAAGCGCTCGGTGGTGTCGACAACGCCCGCCAAGCTCTCGCCGCGCTCAGCAAGATCATGGGCTAAAGGACCACGATAGGTTGGCGGATAGGTCGGATGAAGGGCATATCCTTCCAACCCGTTGTTGTCCCTGTTGCGACCTGATCGACGGGTACAGGTGAAGTGCGAGAGGCCGCCAAGTAACCCCTTGGCGGCCTTTTCATTGGCATATAGATTTTCCCGATTGATAGCGTTCGTGACAAATCGATTCAGGTTGCGAATCGACTTGGGTCGCCCGCTGAGGCGCTAACGAACCGCTCGGATCGGAATGGTGGCGGCCCGATCGTCCTGGCCGCGGTCATCGCCCGCTCTGGCCTCGCCCGCTCTGTTCTCACCCGTCCTCGCATCACCCATCTTGTTTTCGCTCGAACGAGTCTCGGCGCTCTCCGTTCGATCCCTCAGCACGCTTTCCGACCCGCGGAATGCCCGCGCGAAGTCGTCCAGTTGCCGAACGGTGTCGCAAAACGACGCGTAGCTCATCTGTTGTCGCAATTCGCGACCGAGCGCCTGGCCGCCTACCACCATGGCTGTGCCCAGTTCGCGAGCCGTGTCATGCAATTCCCGATAGCCGGCGACGAATTCCGCGTCGTCCCGCACATAGGTTACGCTGAGCCACAAAAGCCTGGGACGTTGCGAGCGAACGGCGGCCGCCAAAGAACTGAACGGCAACGACGTTCCCAGCGACTCGGCTTGCCATCCCGCTTCGCGAAGAACCAGTTCGACGATCGCGTTGGGTATCGCATACAAATCCCCGGGTGGGGTTCCGCCAATGGCGACCAACGAGGGATTCATTCCCCGCTGTGTGTCCCGAAAGGCATGCAGAATCCGGAGCATGATCTCGCAGGCCCGCCGCTCTTGATAAACTTCCGCCTGTTGGCAACTCCAACGCTCGCCAATCTCGCGAAAGGCACCCGCGACCACTTCGTCGCACACGACGCTCAACGCGTGTTTCGCAAGATACAAGTCGAACACGATGCGTCGGCTGAGCGACTCGTCGCCTGCCAACAGCGCGTCGACAAGCAGTCGTTTCGCACGCGTCAAGCTGCGTTCCGATTCCC
>JBIKVL010000184.1:0-7174 GCA_044356875.1 Pirellulaceae bacterium
CCGGCAGTTCGCGGGTTAGGCGTGTGTAGGGTGCGGACGATTTCCAATTGTCAAGCGTGTGGAGCAGCGGAGCCAGCGCGGCCGGATCGAAGTCGCCGACGACGGCCAATTCGCCGTTGTGCCCGTTGAGCAATTCGCCATGCAGGCCCCGCACGTCCTCGACGCGCAACGCCTTGACCCGCGTCACCTCCTCGGGGCCGGTCGGAACGTAACGCGGATCGTCGATCGCGTGCTGCACCAACGCGCGGCGGATGGCGTTCGACGCCAGGGCCTGCGGATCGGACAGCGTTTGCTCGATCGACGTCAGTTGCTCGCGTTTGAGCACTTCGAGTTCCTCGCCGGCCAACGCCGGTTCGCGGAGCAACCGGTTGAGGATGCCGACGGCGGCCGGGAGGTTTTCCCGTTTTGTCCGCAGGGAAAACGACGCGATTCCGGCGTCGCCGCTGGCGGAGAGCTGGGTCTTTTCGCGGTCGAGCGCGTCGCGGAGTTGTTGGAACGGAAGATCTTTAGCGCCGCGCGCCATCAGTTCCGGCAGGAACTCGGCGGCCGTCGCGCGGCCCGCCAACGATTTGACGTCGCCGTAACGCAGTCGCAAGGTGAGCGACACCGTTTCGCCCCTGGTTTTCTTCGGGAGCAACGCGGTCTTCAGGCCGTTGGCCAGTCGCGCGCGCTTGGTGCGGGCTTCGATCGCCGCCGGCGCGACGTCGAACGCCTCGCCTGCCGCCACCGCCGCCCGGCCCTTGTAATCTTTGACCATGGCGCCGACGTCCGGGGTCTCCGGCACCTCGACACGTTGCGAAGCTTCGCTGGGCAGGAACAGGCCGACCGTGCGGTTGGCGCGTTGCAGATAGCGGGCCGCTACCGCGCGGACATCGTCGGGCTTCACCTGTTCGACGCGGTCGCGATAGAGGAAGTACAGCCGCCAATCCCCCTGCGAGGCCCACGAGCTGAGTGACACGGCGATGCCCGTGGTGTTCGCGGACGCGAGCTCCCAGTCTTTCAGGAGTTGCTGGCGGGCGCGAGCCGTTTCCTCCTCCGTCGGCCCCTGTTCGCCGACCGCTTCGGCGGCGCGAAGCAACGCGGCCAATGTGTCGTCGGGCGAACGCTCCTTGGCGATCTCGGCGCCGACCAGCAGCAGCGTGGGATCATGGCGCGCCTGGGCGAAACCGAAGACGCTGCTGGCGATGCCCGGCTCCACCAACGCCTTGTACAGCCGGCCCGACGGCTGGGCGCTGAGGATGCGGGCGAGCACCGAGACGGCGGCGAAATCGGGATGCGAGCCGGCACAAACGTGGTAAGCGACACCCGCCAGCGCCACGTCGCCGACGCGACGCAGCGTGACCGTGCGTTCGCCGTCCTGCGGCGGTTCGACGGTGTAGGTCTTGGGCAGTTCGCGGGCTGGCCGAGGTATGGCGCCGAAATGCGTCTGCACCAGCCGGAGCGCCGTGGCTTCCTCAAACTTGCCCGCCACCACCAGAATCGCATTGTCGGGCTGATAGTATTTCTCGTAAAAAGCCCGCAAAGCCGCGATCGGAACCCGCTCGATGTCGCTGCGGTTGCCGATCGTTGACTTGCCGTAGTTGTGCCATTCGTAAGCGGTGGCGGAAATGCGTTGGAAGAGCACTCGCGACGGCGAGTTTTCGCCCCGCTCGAACTCGTTCCGCACCACCGTGAACTCGGACAGCAGGTCTTCTTGACGGATCAAGCTGTTCACGAAGCGGTCGGCTTCCAACCGCAGGGCGAATTCCAGGTTGTCGTCGCTGGCGGGTAGCGTTTCGAAGTAGTTGGTCCGATCGTCGGACGTCGTGCCGTTGAACTGGGCGCCGCGTTCGCTCAGCAGCTTAGGAATGTTGGCGTGCGTCGGCGTTCCCTTGAACACCATGTGTTCGAGCAAGTGGGCCATCCCCGCTTCGCCGTAACCCTCGTGGCGCGACCCGACAAGCACCGTGAGATTCACGGTCACGGTTGGCCGCGAGCTATCGGGAAACAGCAAGACCCGCAAGCCGTTGTCGAGCGTGTATTCGGTGATGCCCTCGACGGACGCGACCTTCTTCGGGGCCGCGAACGCGTTACTCGCTGCCATGATCATCGCCACCGCCACCAACCCTCCCGCCATGGATTTCATCACACTCAGCATTTGGACCGCTCCGTTTGGGCTGAAACGCCGCGAAAACGATTCACTTCAGCCATTGGAGACGCCGCCCCGCCATGGCTTTCCCAGTTCGCCCGCCAATCCAGAAGTTCGCGTTGTATAGCAGATTCCCGCGTTGTCGGCGCGGCGGCAGGTTCCGCTCGACTGGCCTGCGTCGCGGGACTCAAGGCGCCACTCGAAGGACGGTCAAGGCCGCTGGTCCGCCTCTTCGACCGTCAGTTGGCCGTCGGCGTTCTTGTCCAGGCGTTTGAACAGCGTCGGCTCTCCGGGAAACTCCCGCTGGCTGATCCGTCCATCGCCGTTGGCGTCCAAACTTTCGAACCAATCAGGAATGGCAACCGGGACGCTGGACGCCGAACCGCCGGCCGCCGCAGTGCCGGGCGTCTCCGATGGATCACCAGGCGGCGGGGATGGGCTCGCGAACGCCATCGCGGACGGACTTGTTTGCGAAGAAGGCGGACCGATGGCGCCGGCTGGCGTCTGGCCACGGACGACCGCCAACCAGACGAGTTCGGGCAATTCGTCCCGCGTCACGTCGCCGGAATTGTCGCGGTCCAGGGCGAGCAGTCGCGAACCGAGCCCTTCGAACTCGCCGCGAAGCATTTGTCCGTCGCCGTCCGCATCGGCAACCGTCCACAAGGCGTCGGGGGGAAAACCGGCGATGAGACGAACCCGAGTCGAGTCGCTGTTGGGCCCCAGTAAGTTCAATGGAAACACCGCGAAATCCATGCTTCCCGCCGACATCCGCCAAACATCGCCGAGCCGCTGGGGGGGCGCAGTGGGCGAAGACTCTCCGCTTCCAGTGAAGGCGGTCAATACTAGAACGCCGGGACGCGAGCGTGCAACGGTCTCGGGCGCGGTCTCGGGCGCGGTCGTCGACGGGGACGCCGGCGACATGGCCAGCGTCTCATCCGGCCAGTCGATGGACCAGCGAGCGGCCGGCGGGCATTCTGTGAGCAGTTCGAGTTCGCGGCGGGCCAAGCGGCGATTGCCGTCTTTGTCGAGGACCGTGAACAGTTCGGGACGCGCGGGGAAGCAGCCAGACGCCAGCGGGCCGCCACCGCTGTAAACCGACTGGAGCGTGGAGAGGAGCAAGTTCCAATCGGTCCGCGGGGAAATCTCCCAAGCAATTGCCGGTTCCAGGGACCGCCGCGTCGCGGGCACGACGCTGCCTGCCGTCTCGACACGGCTAGCCAACGCCTCGGCCCGTTCGAGCCGTTCGTCGTCATCCGCGTCCAGTTGCCGCAGCCGAGCCGGCGCCCGTCGGCATTCGTCGGCATCGAGCCGCTGGTTTTCGTCGCTGTCCAACACGGCGAAGAGCGGCGATTGTTCGCGATTCCACTCGCGATCGTCATCCCGATTGAAGACCGCGAACGGCCGGCCCTTCGTCGTGGTTTGCCGGAAGATCCGCGGCCACTCGCTGTCATCGACTTCGCGGTTGCCGTTCAAGTCGTAACTGCGAAGGAATTCGACGCGTTCCCGGTCGCTGTTGAGCTGCGCGTCGGCCAGAAAGGTGGCGCGTATCGCATCGTTGGCCAGCAGTTCGTCCCAGGTCACTCGGCCATCGCCGTCGCGGTCCGCGTCGCGACGGTAGCGGACAAGCAGATCGGCATGGCGTGTTTCCAACGCCTTTCCGCCAATTTTCAAAGTGAACTCGAAGAGCAGCGGGCCGCCCGGCGCAAGGAGCAAAACACGATACCGACCCGCTTGGGCAGCGTCTTCGTCCGACGCCGTCGCTTTGGGCGGCGAGTCCGCTTGGGATGGCTCGCCGCGCGACGCATCGGACGTGTCCGCCCGCCTACCTGTCATAGCGGTTGGCGTCATGGCGGTTGGTGTCATGGCGGGCGGCGTTTCTGGCCGCGGAGTCTTCGCTTGCGGGGAGTCGGGCTTAGACATGGCGGCGGCGGTGGGCGGCGCGATCGCCGAGGGTATCGACGGCCGAACTGGGGACGGCGGAACTGGGAACGAGACGACTGACGACTCAGGAGTTGAAGCTTTCAACGAAGCAGTGGAGGAAGCAGTGGAGGAAGCGGTGGAAGGCGCGTCGGTTTTCGTCGCGACGGTCGCTCGTTCTGGGCGGCAACCGGCGCTGGCGCCGCAGAGCGCCGCGACCGCAACGGCGAGCGCGATCGTTCCGAGGCGCGTTCGACGGAGTTTCGCGTTCCAGCGCAACACGCCGGGGCTGATCCTCGCATTGGAGCCGACTGACGCCGCGGTGCCGAGCATCTCGCGGGTGCTACTCCTCGCGTTCAGTGTCAGGCGGTGGGCGTTATCCGATGAGCGGTCAGTCATGGGGCGATCCACTCGGAGAATCGAAGCGGTCGAGCGAAGAAGACGAGCGAAGGCGACGAGCGACGGAGACAGCGTCTGAATATCGTAGAGCGTTGACGAACGGAATTCGACTGTTCGACGGAGGGAAATCACGTTCGCGGCGCGCGGGTCCCCGCCACGGCGCGGCTTGGTTACAATCCGGGCCGTTACGAGCGGCGGCATGACAACTAGTCAGGAGAAGCTCTGATGCGTGCGGGATTGTGGACGGTCGTGGCGGCGATGCTGGTCGGTTTCCAAGTCGCCAAGCCTGACCCGGTGGCGCCGGACTTCCATTCGCCCCGGCCGATTCCGGCGGTGGACAGTGTCTTCATCGAAGACATGACGTGGATCGAGGTGCGGGACGCGATGCGGGGCGGGAAGGACACCGTCATCGTGGCCACGGGCGGCATCGAGCAGAACGGACCGTACTTGGCGGCGAACAAGCACAACGTGGTGCTCCGCGGCACCACCGACGCGCTCGCCCGGAAACTGGGGAACGCGTTGGTCGCGCCGATCGTGGGCTTTGTTCCCGAGGGAGAAATCGCTCCGCCCGGCTTGCACATGAAATACCCGTCGACGGTCAGCCTACGCGAGGAGACCTATCGGGCGCTTCTCACCGATATCTGCGACTGCTATCGCACGCATGGCTTCCGCACGATCGTGCTGCTGGGCGACAGCGGCGGCAACCAGCCGGGAATGAAGGATGTCGCGGAGAAGCTTTCCGCCAGTTGGGGAACGAACGGGCCGCGAATCGTTTACGTTCCGGAATACTACAATTACGACAAAGTGAAAACGTGGCTCGAATCCCAGGGCGTCAAGCAAGGCGACGAAGGCCTGCACGACGATTTCGCGATCACGGCGATCATGGCCACGGTCGACCCGAACAGCATCCGGCGGACGCAGCGGGTCGCGGCCGGAAAGTTTTCGATCAACGGAATTGAACTGGAACCGTTCGACAAGACCGTCGCCTGGGGCCGAAAAATCATCGACTACCGGGTCGATGCGACCATCGCCGCCCTGAAGACAAAACTCGCGGAAAAGCCGTAGCCATGGAATACCTGGAAGTGTCGACCCAGTGGCGGATTCCGCTCGACGAAATCGAATTCGAATACGCGCGAAGTTCGGGGCCGGGCGGGCAAAACGTCAACAAGGTGAGCTCGAAGGCCACGCTGCGGTGGAACATCGAGCGGTCGACTTCGTTCCCTGAAGGGGCCCGCGAACGGCTCGCCGCCCAGTTCGGTTCGCGGATCACGACCGGCGGCGAGTTCCTAGTAACGAACCAGGAGTACCGGGATCAAGAGCGGAACCGGCAAGCGTGCCTCGAGCGGCTGGTGGAAATCCTGCGTTCGATCGAGCGGCCGCCACGCAAACGGAAGGCGACCCGCCCGTCCCGCGGGTCGAAGGAACGCCGGCTGGCCGGCAAACGCCTGCGATCCCAGACCAAAGAGCAACGACGCGGGCCTCGGGCCGAGGGGTAACGGCGAATTGGTCGCCAGTCGACTGAGTGCTATAATCTGCCAATCATTCGTTCAGGGCTGGGTGGGGAAAAATCGAGGCATGGCACGGAAACTCTCGCGAAAAGCGAACATTGACGGCATCCTGAAGGGCTGGCCGTACGAGCCGGAAGGGGTCAGTGTCCGACTGGCGATCGGCAAGGATGGCCGCGAAGTGCTGCAAATGCGGGTCGACCTCGGCGTGCTCCAGTTGGAAACGACGGGACGCCCGGACGGTCTCCGTCCCGAAGGTTTCGCGACCTATCTCGATTACCTGAACGATTGCGAGTCGACCGATCCGTCGATGACGATGACCGAAGAGCAATGCTCGCAAGCCGACCGCGAGTTCGTTCAGTTCTATCATCGCCGGGTCTGCTGGCTCTCCTTGCGCCGCTTCGGCCAAGCGGTGCGGGATGCGGACCACACCCTCGGCTTGATGGACTTTTGTCGCGATCACTCGCCGGACGAGCAGTGGACCGTATCGCACGAACAGTATCGCCCGTTCGTCGTGTTCCATCGGACGCAAGCCGAGGCGCTCGCCGTGCTCGAACATGGCGGCCCCGAGGCGGCCGTGGAAGCGATCAACGACGGCCTGAATATGCTTAAACGGCTGTTCAAGCAGTATGACGCGGAGGACCACTACGACGAGGACGAACTGGTCAAGCGGTTGATCGACTCGCGGGAGGCGCTGCGGCAACAACATGACGTCGGCCGCACCTTGCAGGAACGGCTCGCCGACGCGATCGCCGCCGAACAATACGAATTGGCGGCCCAGCTGCGGGACGAGTTGGCGAAGCGGAAAACGAACCACTAGAGCGAAGATGCCGCTGACACGCAAACAGTGCCAAGTCGCCGTCGATTCTCCCGCCGTCGGTGGCCGAGTCGACCGGGTGGTGCAAACCTTGAGCGGACTCTCCCGGGCCCAGATTGTCGGCCTGTTCGACCATGGGTGCGTCACGGTGAACGGCACGCGGTGCGAGGTTCCCGGCCAGGTCGTCGCGGCGGGCGATCTCGTCGAATTGGCGTATTATCCCGGCCAGCGATACCACGCCGCGCCGAAGGGGAAACGCGGCCCAGGTTTCGAGATCATCTACGAAGACCGGCAGTTGATCGTGGTCGACAAACCGGCCTCGATGCTGACGGTTCCCGCGCGTCCTGGCGAGTCGTTCACGCTGGTGGATCGGCTGTCCGAGTACCTGCGGCGCTGTGGCGGCGCGCG
>JBIKVL010000185.1:0-7173 GCA_044356875.1 Pirellulaceae bacterium
GGCGTCTCGATCGGGGTTTGGAGAGCTTTCCTATATTCGAAGGGATGGAATCAACGATGGCGACGCTGCCTTGTCCCGCGTTTTTCTACTTTGACCTGGGCAAGGTGTTGCTGGACTTCGACCATGAGGTCGCGTGCCGCAACGTCGCCGCGCTGACGGGGCTTTCGCCGGAGGTGGTGCGACTGACGATTTTCGAAAGCGGGTTGGAACTGCGGTATGAAGCGGGCGAATTGACGACGGAGGAGTTTCACGCCGAGTTTGAAACTCGGACCGGTGCCAAGGTGGCGATCGACTTGCTCTCGCACGCCTGCAGCGAAATGTTCGCGCTGAAGCCGGGGATGGCGCCGCTGTTGGCCGAACTGCGTTCGGCTGGCCATCGAGTGGGTTTGCTCTCGAACACGAACATCGCGCATTGGCGGTACGTTTACCCGAACCGCTACGAGGAGCTGTGGCCGCACTTTGAGCTGTTCGCGCTCAGTTTCGAATTGAAATCGCTGAAGCCGCTGCCGCGAATCTACGAGCAAGCGGCCGCGTTGGCGGGGGTGCCGGCGTCAGCGATTTTTTTCGTGGACGACCGCGCGGACAACGTGGCTGGCGCCGTGGCGGCGGGCCTGGACGCGATCCGCTTCGAATCGGCCGCCCAAGTCCGCCAGGAGTTGAAGCGGCGCCAAGCCTTGAGTTGACGCGCGCCGCGTACGCCGCTGGCCGTAGTCAATCGTCTGCCGCCGAATCCGTCACCGTCCACCCCTTGTCGCATAGCTTCATCTTCAAGCGCCAACGTCGACAACGGCCACGGAACCGGCGCGTTCGCCAATGGCGAGTCTTTTTCCGTCTGGCGTCCATGCCACGCGGGTGATTTCGGTAAGGAACATGCGGCCCGCGGCGGGGCGTGTGGCGCGTAGCGGGTTCCACAACAGCAGAGTGCCATCCGCGTCGGCAGAGGCGAGCAGTTCGCCTTGGGGTTGGAAAGCCAACTGCGTAATCCGTGTCGGGTGGCCTTCCAACATCGTGGGCGTGCGTCCCTCTGGACCTTTTCCGCCGCAGTCCCAAAGCACAACCGTATCGCTTCCACCTGTTGCCAAGTGGTTGCCGGCGTGATGCCAGGACAGCTCAAGCACTTTGCGGGGAAACCCCCACATTTGTGCGTCTTTGCCGGTCTTGACGTGCCAGAAATGCACTGTCGAATCCTGTTCGCCCGTTGCGATGAACCGCGCTGTCGGACTCCACGCCAGGGTCAAGCTGGAACCTTTCCAGGCAAGTTTCCGGGGCGGATCGGCATGGCCTCGGACGTGCAACACGATACCCAAGTAGGCGGTCGTCGCGACGGCGCTTCCATCTGGATTCCAGGCGAGATCGGATACGGTGCTGGCGTGGCACGCCGATTCGTACAGCGTTTCGCCAGCGATGTTCCAGATCCGCAGCGTTTTGCCCGCTGCCGCCGCAAGCTCGCCGCCACGCGGTCGATAGGCGACCTTCGCCACCCAGTCTCCTCCCGCCGCCAATTGCTGGGACTCGGCTCCGGTCACCGGGTCCCACACGCGGACCCATCCGTCCAGGCCACCAGACGCGAGTGCCTGGCCGTCCGGCCTCCATGCGATCGATGAGGCGCCGCCAGCATGGCTGCCGAGCAGACGCGGTGGGCCGCGAAAACTGGCCAGCGACACGCGTCCATCCACCGTCGCGATCGCCAACCGATCGCCGCTTGGCGACCATGCGAGATCGATGATAAAGTCGTCGAGCAAAGCTCGCCAAGTCTCCCGCACGTCCACCGTGGCAGCCGCCTTGCCTTTTAAGCCAAACATGCATTGAACCCCGCGTTAAGTTCCTCGCGGTCGAGATTCCGTCCGATGAAAATGAGCGAGTTGTGCCGTGGTTCAGCCTCCCACAACCGGTCCTCGCGTCCGTCAAACAACATGTGTACGCCTTGAAACACATATCGCCGATTCGAGTTCCGGAAGCTCAGCACGCCTTTCATGCGAAAGATGTCGGCGCCTTTAGTCGCCAACAACTCGCGAAGCCAGCGTTGGAACTTTTCCAGATCCAAATCCCCCGGCGTCGTGATCCCGACCGACGAAACTTCGTCGTCATGCTCGTGGTCCGGCTTGTACTCGCGAGTGGCTAGCGGTTGAACTGGTTGACCCGCCGCATTCTCCAAGTAAGCGGAAAACTCGTCCGGATGATGCTCGGTGAACAACGCGTAAGCCCCGCGTTCGGCGATCAAGGCGCGGAACCGGCCAGGACCGCCGGCGAGATCCAGCTGGAACAGTAGCGAGCCGGGCGTGACCGCTTCGCCGGGACCGATCTTCGTTTCCGGTTCCGAATAGATCCGGACGGCCGTCTCCACGGCGTCGCGCATCCCCGGATCATCCGCCGTTTCAATCCGTCGGAGGCAGGCGTTCATCGCCGGGTCGGGGCCCGCGCCGACGACAAACGCGTACTCGCCCGGTTCCAACTCGTACGCGCCGCTCCACTCGAAAGGATACTCGGGTTCAAGGAATTTTGGATCGATTCGCAAAGCCCGATCGAGATCAAAACCACCAAGTCCCAGGATTTTGTCCATGGCGATCGCCGCGTCGCGCGTGCGGTAAATGCGGGCCGCCGCGTTCATCGCATGAATGCGAGCCTCCAAATCATCCAATTGCGACTCAGTCGCCAAATCGGTTTTGTTGAGCAAAATCACGTCGGCAAACGCGATCTGCTCGCGCACTTCCTCGCTGTCATCGAAGTGTTCCAACACATGTTTCGCGTCGATCAGGGTCACAATCCCATCCAGGCTCATCGCCGACTGCAGATCGTCATCCATGAAAAAAGTCTGGGCCACCGGTCCTGGATCCGCCAAGCCGGTCGTCTCGATCATGATGTGGTCGAACTTGTCGCGGCGTTTCATCAAATTGCCAAGGATGCGAATCAAATCGCCGCGAACGGTGCAGCAGATGCAACCGTTGTTCATTTCGAAGATTTCCTCCTCAGCCCCGATCACCAACTCGTTGTCCACGCCCACTTCGCCGAACTCGTTTTCGATCACTGCGATCCGCTTGCCATGGTTTTCACTCAGGATGCGGTTGAGCAGCGTGGTCTTTCCCGATCCGAGAAAGCCGGTCAGGACCGTAACGGGAATTTTGCCTAGCGCGGTCGACATACCTTGGGTACTCCTTAAGTGACCAAACGAACGGCGCGGTTAAGAAACCACGGCTACAATCAATCTGGACAACGCCACTCCCGCAGCGTCGCCGCACGGCCGAGCGGTTGTAGTCGAGCGATATCTTCTCGCTGCACTTCCGCCACACGCTTATGAATCTTCCACTGATGCGGCGGCCGGTCTTCGCCTAACGCGGCGATCACCGTTTCCACCGGCGGACATCCCTCCTCATGACAGGCCAACTCGGCCACCATCACCGTCGATTCTTCCGGGACTTCCAACAATTCGCGGACCCACTGCTTCACGGCCGCCAAGTGGTTCGGCACCGCTTTCTCGCGATCGCGGAACAACATTTCGCGTCTCCCGTCTCTCACCTGCGACTTCGCAAGCATGCCTGTGGCCCCATTGACGACCGACCGCATTTGCAATACGGTTGCAAACAGTATTAATTTCCATGTGATTGTCAAGTGCTCTTGGAATCGTGGACGTCGCAAGCTTCAGGGCACGTGAACGCAACACCGTGCCCGGCGATTCAGGCGGACAGGGCACGGTCGCGAACAGGAGGAACGATGGACGCAGCGAACCAGTTAAGGCCTTTCGACCTCGGCGCCAGCAAACCGGGACGAACCGAGCGCGCGACCATCTGCTTCCGCGGGACTCGCCCTGGCCATAGCACTCGTCGCGAACGGCGTCCGGCTCAACTTCGCCCCGCGAACCGCCGCGAGGGTGAGCGCGTCCGAGCGGCCCTTGGGAAGGCTTCGGCCTTTGTCCAACTTGCTATGGCGGGACTGACAATGATGGTAGCCGCGACGTTGGGCTGCGTGGATAAACAGCGACTGACCCACTCGCCGGACGAGGCCGTTGGTGGCGGCAACGCCTCCGCGAATTCCGACGCAACTTCCAGCACAAAAACCATCGCGACAACGACTTCCGCAGAAGAACGTGAGGCGGTGGACGCGGCGGCAAAAACGATTCGATCCGCGGCGGTTCGCGAGGCTGCGTCAAAAGGCGTTGAGCGTCCAATTCGAGTCGTGGTGGGCGGTCGAATTCCGGTGGTTGCGTCTTTCAGCATCTTGGGGGAATGGATCGAGCGAGTCGCTGGTGATCGAGCCGAAGTGTCGACGTTGGTAGGCCCCGGCGGAGACGCTCACACCTACGAGCCGACGCCGCAGTCCGCCGCGCTTGTGGCGGATGCGCGGCTGGTTTTCGAGATCGGTTTGGGCTTCGAAGGGTGGCTCGACAAGGTCTATCAATCATCTGGTTCGCAGGCCGTCCGCCATACGGCGACCCGCGCGATCCGGCCACGGTTTGTGGGGCCAGCGGGGCCATCCGCGGAACTTGACCCGCATGTTTGGCAGTCTCCGCAGCTGGCCCAACGGATGGTGCAGGAGGTGATGGATGCCTTTGAGGCAGCCGATCCGGCGCAAGCGGCGCTCTATCGAGCCCGGGGGGAAGCCTACCAAGTCGAATTGCAGGCCTTGGACGCGGAGATTCGCGCAATCCTGGCGGAGATTCCCCGCGAGCGCCGCGTGCTAGTAACGACTCATGACACTTTCGGATACTTCGCGGCGGACTATGGCTTCGAGGTGCTGAGCGTGCTCGAGAGTTTCTCCAGCGAGGGCGGCGAACCATCGGCAGGAGAGTTGGCAAAGGTAGTGGAGCGAATCAAGGCGCGGCGGGTGCCCGCCATATTCGCGGAAAACATTCTCGATCCGCGGACGACGGAGCGGGTCGCGAGTGAGGCAGGCGTGTCGATCGTTGGCACGCTTTACACGGACGCCTTGGGGCCCCCCGGTTCCGCGGGGGCAACGTACCACGGAATGATGAGGTATAACGCGCGAACCATCGCGGAGGCTTTGCGTTGAACCCGGCCTCGCCTGTCGATCCGCTGCTTCCTTATGGCGGGCGAGCGCATCGCGTCCGTCACTCCGATGAACCCGCCTTAGTGGTCGAACGGTTGCGTACCCGCTACGCGAACGCGGCCGGTTGGACCTTGTTGGACATTTCCTTTGGGGTTGCGGCCGGCGCTCGGGTAGCGCTGGTCGGACCCAATGGGGCCGGCAAGAGTACTCTGCTAAAGGTGATCGCGGGTCTGACGCCGTTCGCCGCCGGCCGAGTACGGATCTTCGGCCATCCGATCGGCGCTCGCCACCACCGAATAACCTATTTGCCACAGCGGAGCGAACTCGATTGGCAATTCCCTTGCACTGTAGCCGACTTGGTCATGACCGGCCGCTACGTCCATATGGGATGGTTGCGCTGGCCCAGCCGTGAGGATCATGGGCGTGTCGCCAACGCCCTGCGAAGGCTGGAAATCGAGACATTGGCCGACCGGCGGCTAGGAGAATTGTCCGGCGGTCAACAGCAGCGGGCTTTGCTGGCGCGGGCGATCGCCCAGGAGGCGAGCCTGTTCCTCTTGGACGAACCGCTCAACGGAATCGATGAAGCCACTCGCGATCTGCTTAACGCTGTTTTGGCGGCGCATACGCGGGACGGCGGCAGCGTGCTGGCGGCGACTCACGATCTAGGACGGCTGGCCGAATCCTTCGACTCGGCTGTGTTTCTCCGGGACGGACAGATCGAGAATCAGTTCGCCTTGCGGACGGCGGGAGACGTCCGAAATTCACCCCGCCATTATCACCGACGTGCGGAGCCTTGATGCCATGTGGGAATGGGTTCTCGAGCCATGGCGGTATGGATTCATGCGTCAGGCGCTGGCGGCGACCTTGATTGTCGGAACGACTTGCGCGCTTTTGGGCGTCTATGTGGTGTTGCGGCGGATGGCGTTTGTCGGCGACGCGATCGCTCACACCACGCTCCCTGGCCTCGCGATCGCCTACCTCAATCGCTGGAACCTGTTCGCCGGCGCGGCCGTCGCCGCCATCGCCACCGCGTTAGCCATCGGGTGGTTGAGCCGCGGACGGCGGCTGCGCGAGGACGCGGCGATCGGCGTGGCCTACTCGGGTATGTTCGCGCTCGGAGTCGCTTTGACATCAAAGATGAAGAGCCAACGCGATTTCGGCCATCTGCTGTTCGGAAATGTGCTTGCAGTCACCACCGCCGATTTGCTCGGATTGGCGGCGGCCGGCATTCTTACCTGCACCGCGTTGCTGCTCGTCAACAAAGAATTCATGTTGACCACGATCGATCCCTCGCATGCTCAGACCATCGGATTGTCGCCTGAATGGACGCGGCAACTGCTCCTAATCCTGCTCGCCTTGGCGGTGGTCTCGGGAATCCAGGCGGTTGGCGTGGTATTGACGACGGCGTTGATGGTCACGCCAGCCGCATCTGCGGCCTTAGTCACACGTCGATTGCCATGGATGTTCGCTTGGTCGGCGCTGTTCGCGTGGACAGGCGGACTGACAGGCCTTTACGCCTCCTACTACCTGTCGATTTCCGCAGGCGCCGCGATTGTGCTGGCCTGCACGCTGCTCTTTGGATTCGCCCGTTTCTCAGCCCGTTGGCGGGCCGCCCGATTGTGATCCGTGGCGAGCGGCGCAGGGCCAACCTCTACGCCATGAGAGATTCGGCAAAGCGGCTAACTCGTTTACCACCGCATTCGTTCACTACCGTCTTCGTTTACCGCCGCCTTCGTTTACCGCCGAGACAACGCCGACCACGGTTTCGTGTTCGCCACGTCGGCGCGGGTCAACGCACCGCGGCGGGCTTGCAGGATGCCGTAGCGCATCACGTCCAGTCCGTCGACACTGTGGGCGTCCGTGTTGATCACGATCGGCACGCCCGCCGCCCGCGCCTGGGCACAGTGCAAATCGTTCAAGTCCAGCCGCATCGGATTGGCGTTCAGTTCCAAAATCTTTCCGTGCTCAACCGCCGCTTGAATCACCGCCTCCATGTCCACTTCGTACGGTTCGCGTTGATTCAGCAGCCGACCTGTGGGGTGAGCGATCGCCGACACGTGCGGATTCCGGATCGCGCCCAGAATGCGGTCGGTGATCTGCGCTCGTGATTGGCGTTGTCCGTAATGGATGCTCGCTAAGACCCAGTCCGCTTGCGCCAAGACATCGTCGGGA
>JBIKVL010000186.1:0-7147 GCA_044356875.1 Pirellulaceae bacterium
GCGTGCGCCTCGCGGTCGTCCAGTTGCGGCTGTTGGTATTCCAACACGACTTGGCCATCGACCAAGTGCCGAATCGTCTCGCCGCCCAAGACTTCGATCTCGGCGGTCACCCATTGGTCGCCATGGTAGGTTTTGGACTTCGAGTTCGTGCAGTGGCGCGTGACCAACTCGCCGTTCATCACCACGTTCGTCCCCGGCGTGCAAAGATTGGCCGTGGTCCGCGTGCCCGAGCCGGATCCGCCCAGCAACTGCACTTCGATCGAAGCCGGGAAATCCTGGTCGCGGCTCATCCGTTTCGGGTCTTCGCCATGCACCATCACGCCGCTGTTGCGCACCGCCCAGCCCGGTCCCCCCGGAACCTGCTCGCCAGTAAACCGATACTCGACACGCAGCCGATACCGCGAATAGGGCGATTTGTAGAACAGATGCCCGAAGCGGTCGTTGAACTTGTCGTATTTGTCGTAGGCGACTTTCAAGACGCCGTTCTCGACGCGGAATGTGTCGCCAAAATTCTCGCCCAACGCGTAACCGCGAATCTTCGGCGTCCAGCCCTCTAGGTCTTTGCCATTGAAGAGCGGAATCCACGCCTCCGCGGGCGCGACGGCACCCTTCGCCGGTTCGTCGGCGAACGCGGCCAAACGCTGCTCAAGCACGCCGAAGACCACCGCCACGCCGACGATCGACAACGCCAGCAGCCCGAGCCCGATCGCCGTCGAGAGACCTTGACGCCGCTCGCCGTTCCGCGACGGCTGGCCTGATCCCAACAAACCGCCAGAACGCGTCAACGCACCAGAACGCGACACCGTCTCCGCAGCCGACTTCACCACGTTTCGTACTTTCCGCATCGCCGCGACACTCCTGTTTGCCGAAAATCCGCCCTACCAGAATCCACCACACCCGGATCAAGCCTGCCCAGAAACAAGCCAACCCAAAAAAACTAGCCAGCCCAAAAACAAGCCAGCCGGCATGAACGACCGGCTCAGCCCACGATCTCGTGGATCACTTCGCCTTCGACCAGCGTCAAGCGTTCGTTGCGGCCAAGGTGGGGATACGAGAGATCGTTTTGCTCGAAGCCCAACAAATGCAGCATCGTCGTGTGGATGTCGCGGAAGTGGCAGCGGCGTTCGACGGCGCGAAGTCCGATGGCGTCGGTCGCGCCGATCGCTTGCCCGCCACGGACACCGCCACCCGCCATCCACATCGTGAAGCCGACGTTATGGTGGTCGCGGCCACGGCGGCTCTCCGCCTCGGGCGAACGGCCAAACTCGCCGCCCCACAGGACAAGCGTGCTATCCAAGAGTCCGCGTTGTTTGAGATCGGCGAGCAGGCCGGCGATCGGCTGGTCGGTCTCCCGCGCCATCCGCGTATGGTTTTCCTCGATGTCGGCATGGGCGTCCCACTGCGTGGTCGCGGCGCCGCCGCCGCTGACCACCACCGTGAACCGCACGCCGCGTTCCACCAACCGCCGGGCCAGCAAGCAGCGGCGGCCGTAGTCGTCGGTCGCCGGCTGGCCGATGCCGTACAGGTCGAGCGTCGCACGGGTCTCGCGGTTCAGATCGAACGCCTCGGGCGCTTCCGTCTGCATCTTGAACGCGAGTTCGTAGGCCGACAGCCGCGCGGCCAGTTCCTCGTCGCCGGCAGGCAGGCCGGCCGGAAAGCCGGCTTGGTTCAGCTGCCGGATGAGGTCGATGGTCGCGGCCCGCTCGGAAGGCGACACATGCTTGGGCAGGTCGAGATTCCGCACCGGCTTCGCGCCGCCGCGGAGCATCGTCGGTTGGAAGAGCGCCGGCAGAAAGCCTTGCATGTACATCGGCTGGCCCGCTTCGAGCGCGCCGTCGGGGTCCGGCATCACCACGTACGACGGCAGCGAGTCGCTTTCGCAGCCCAAGCCGTAGATCGACCAGGAACCCATGCTCGGGAAGCCCGGCGTCGTCCGTCCCGAAAACAGTTCGTATTGCGCCGCCGAATGCACCACTTTGTCGCCATAGCACGAGCGAATCACGGCGATATCGTCGATGTGGCGGGCAACGTGCGGGAAGAGATCGGAAACTTCCAGCCCCGACTCGCCGTGCCGTCGAAAGGTTCGCTTGGAACCGAGCAAGCGGGCGTCCGTGCGGACGAACTGGTATTTCGCCTCGCCAAACTCCGCCGGTCGGCGTTCGCCATCCAGTTTGTTCAGCAACGGTTTCGGATCGAACGTTTCCAGATGGCTCGGACCGCCCGCCATGAACAGGAAGATCACGCTCTTGGCGGTCGCTGGCCGCGGCGCGGACCGGGGCGACAGCGTCGCGGATTCGGCGCCGCGCGCCGACGGCGCGGCAAGTCGGGCGAGCGCCAGCGAACCAAACCCGCAGAAGGCGTCGCGGAAAAAGGTCCGCCGCGCTTCACGCACCATGGGTTCCCGCGTCATGGGTTCCCGCGTCATGGAATCGTTCGATATCGCCATGCCACACTGTTTTCCGGGATCAATCGACGTAGAGGAACGCGTTCAGGTTGAGCAGCGCGAGGGCGAATTCGCGCGGCGATCGCTCCCGCAGGAACGCCTCGCTTAACGCCCGCTCGATGGGCGTCGGTGGACGGCCAGCGACCAGCCAAAACCCACGTTCCGCCTGGGCTCCGAAGTCGACCCCCGCCTCGCGTTCGATCCGCCGCGATAAATGCAGCGCCATGTCGTTCGCGAAGTCGCCGTTGAGCAGTTCGAGCGCCTGTGGAGCATGCGTGCTGGAGGCGCGGCGCGAACAGCTCGTCGCCAAGTCAGGTTGGTCGAACAGTTCCAGCCCCGGCAGTCGCAAGTTGCGTTTCGCGATCAGGTAGACCGAGCGGCGATGATGGTCCGCGACATTCGCCGCCACCTCCCACTGCGCTGGCTTGTAGAGCAAATTCACCAAGTCGGCCTCGACCGGCGTCATGATGCTCGGCCCGCCCAGGCGGGCATCGAGCCGACCGGCCACCGCCAGCAGCCCGTCCCGCAATTGCTCTGCGTCCAATCGCCGCCGCGGATACCGCGCCAGCCAACGGTTCTCGGGATCGACCGCGGTGGCGCTTTGCGCGGTGGCGCTTTGCGCGGTGGCGCTTTGCGCGGTGGCGGCGGTCACGGTGGCGGCGGCAGGCGCGGCCTTTCCCGACGGGGCCCCAGCGTCGCGCACCTTGCCAACCTCGATCTTGTTGCCGCTCGACAGGACAGGCCGCGAAGACTGGCGGTAGGCAGCGCTGGTGACGAGCAGCCGCTGCAGCGGCTTGAGTTGCCACTGGCCCGCACGCAATCGCGCGGCCAGATAATCCAGCAGTTCGGGATGCGACGGAGCGGCGCCGTTGATGCCAAAATCGTTGGCGGTCGCGACAATCCCAACGCCAAACCGAGCTTGCCACAGGCGATTGGCCGCCACGCGGCTGGTGAGCGGGTTGTCGCTTGCCAGCAACCACTGCGCGAGCCGCGTTTTGGGCTTGGGGTCGCGTGGATCGAGGGTATGCCGAGCGGCCGATTCCAACACACCGGGCGGACGCGGGCCGACGGTGGCAAGCGGCGTGTCGGTCTGACCCCGCCGCAAAACGGCGACCGACGCCGGCTCGTCCGCCTTCCTCCGGACGCTCGAAAGGCACGGCAACGGCGGGGGAAGGGTTTTATCCAGCCGCTGCAAGTCCGCGACCAACCGTTCGCGTTCCTTGCCGTCCGCATTCTGCATCAACTCGCGAATCCGCTTCATCTCGTCCTTGATGCGGTTCGTCTCGGCCGTCCAGCGGCGAGTTTCTTCCGTGGACGCGAGCGACACGTCGTGCTCGTGAGTCGAGGCCAGGTACGCTTGCAGCCGGTAATAATCTTCTTGAAGAAACGGATCGAACTTGTGGTCGTGGCACCGCGCACAGCCGACCGTCAGTCCGAGAAACACGCTGCCCACGGCATCGGTCATTTCCGTCAGCACTTCGTTGCGGCTGAACGCCACATCGCTATTGCCCGCGTTCCGCCGGACCGGCCCCAAACGGTGAAACCCCACGGCGATCAGCGCGGCCGAGTCGCTCGGTGCCAAGTCGCTCTGGGCCAAGTCAATCTGACGCGAGTCGCTCTGAGGCGAGTCACTGGAAGGCGCCGTTCCCGCCAGTTCATCGCCAGCGATCTGTTCCACCGTGAATTGGTCGAACGGCTTGTCGGCGTTCAGGCTGTCGATCACGTAGTCGCGGTAACGCCACGCGCCCGGGCGATGCTGGTCGTACTCGAAACCTTCCGTCTCGGCAAAACGCACGACATCGAGCCAATGCTGGGCTTGGCGTTCGCCATATTTGGGATGAGCGAGCCAACGGTCGACGAGTCGTTCGTAGGCATCGACCCGCGAATCGTCCACGAACTCGGCGACCTCCTCGGGCGAAGGTGGCAGGCCAAGCAGATCGAAGGCCAGCCGCCGAACGAGCACAGGGCGGTCGGCGAGTGGCGCTGGGGCGAGTCCCGCCGTTCGGATTTTTTCCAACAGGAACAGATCGACCGGCGTTCGCGGCCAATCCGGCCCGGCACCCGCCCCTGGCACTCCTGATGGGACTTGCGGCGCGACGATCGGTTGCAGCGACCAGTGAGTTCGCAGGAACGGATCGTAGGCGTCCTGCGCCACGGCCGATCGGTGAGCGAGACTCGCCAACAGCGCGGCCGTTACCAAGCATACGGCCACGCGGCGGAGAGCAGAGCCAGCGCGTTCCGGCAGATCGTGGTCGGGGTGTAAGTGGGCTCGGGACACGCTGGATTCCTCGTGTCGGCGTTTGGGCGGCGGCGTTTAGGCGGCGGCGAATTCCGGCGACTGAAAAACGGCGGCGGCGGCGGCGATCGTCTGCTCGATATCTTCGTCGGAATGGGCGGCGGACACAAACAGGGCTTCGAATTGGCTGCAAGGCATGTACACGCCGCGGTCGATCAGCCCCCAGAAGTAGCGGCCATAGCGGGCCGTATCGCAGCGGCTGGCGGACGGCCAATCGACGACAGGCGCGGGCGCGAAGAACAATGTCATCATGCTGCCGACGCGGGTGATCGAGTGGCTCAGGCCGGCGCCGCTCGCAGCGCGGGTCAGGCCGTCGGCCAGCCGCGCGCTGATCGCTTCGAGCCGCGCGTAGATCTCGGGATGCTCGCCCAATTCCCGTAGCGTCGCGATGCCCGCGGCGGTCGCCACGGGGTTGCCGCTGAGCGTTCCGGCTTGAAAAACTTTGCCGGCCGGCAGGACGTGCCGCATGATGTCGGCGCGGCCGCCGTAGGCCGCGAGCGGCAGGCCGCCGCCAACGATCTTCCCCATCGTGGTCAGATCCGGTTTCACGCCCAGCACCTGTTGGGCGCCGCCGAAGGCCACGCGGAACCCGGTCATCACTTCGTCGAAGATCAGCACGGCTCCATGCCGTTCCGTCAGACCACGAAGCGCGGCCAGGAAGGCGGGACTCGGGACGACGGTTCCCATGTTTCCCACCACCGGTTCCACGATCACGGCGGCGATGCGGTCGCCGTGCGCGGCGAACGCCGCTTCCAGTCCGGCAGCGTCGTTGTACTGCAGCACCATCGTGTCTTTGCCCGTACCGGCGGTGACACCCGGCGAATTGGGCACGCCAAGCGTGGCGGCGGAACTGCCGGCCGCGACCAGCAGGCTATCCACATGTCCGTGATAGTTGCCGGCGAACTTCACGATCACTTCGCGACCCGTGAAACCCCGAGCCAGCCGAATCGCGCTCATCGTCGCCTCGGTGCCCGAATTCACCAATCGCACCATTTCGACGCTGGGAACCGCTTGAATGATCAGCTCGGCGAGCTCGTTTTCCGCCGCCGTCGGGGCGCCGAAACTGGTGCCACGCGCGACCGCCTCGCCGATCGCCGCCACAACCCGCGGGTGGGTATGGCCGAGGATCATCGGTCCCCACGAGCCGATGTAGTCGATGTACCGATTGCCATCCAGGTCGGTCAGATGGGCGCCTTTGCCACTGGCGAACACAATCGGCTCGCCACCCACGCCGCCGAACGCCCGAGCCGGGCTGTTCACTCCGCCCGGCATCAATTCCTTCGCCCGCCGAAACACCGCCTCGCTCTTCGCCCGCGATCCCATAAAACTGTCTTCCCTTGCCTTCCATTTCAAAATCGGCTCGTTCGCCCAATCCGATGCCTCGCCTTGTTCCCGCGCTGGTCTTGGCTCTCGAAGATGATCGCTCGGTGAGCGAACGGTTTTTCGTCTACCCGTACCGAGATTGGCCTTCGCAATTTACCACAAAACCCGCAGAGGGTCGTGATCGCGTAACGCCACGGCAGCGCGGCGCCATGGCCGCGCGGCGCTACGGTAGCGTGGCGCTATGGCAGCACGGCGCTACGGCATCACGGCAGCGCGGCAATGCGGCGCTACGGCAACACGGCAGCGCGGCGCTACGGCAGCGGGGTAGCGGCGGCGCGAACGCCGATACGGATCGCGAGCGGATCGTGGGCGGCGGCGAACGCGGCGGCACAGTCGCTCAGCGGGTACCACGCGGCGACCAGTTGTTGGAACGGGAAGTCGGCATGGTGGCGGCCAAGGAACTCGAGGGCGGTCGCCAAATCGGCGGGCGCGTAATTGTGAACGCCATGGATCGAGAGATTGCGGCGGACGATCTGTTCGAGCCGCATCGGGATCGGCTCGTCAGGGAACACCGATCCCACGAGCACGATCGAGCCGCCCAGCCGCACGCTTTCCCAAGCGTTGAGAAACGCGGTTCGCGCGCCCGTCAATTCCAACAGCAGGTCGACGCCATGGCCGTCCGAGACTTCCCGCAAAACGGCCGCTGTATCCTCAGGGGCGACCACGCGGTTGGCGCCGAACCGCAACGCCCGCTCGCGGCGGCTCGCATCCCGGTCCACGCACACGATCGCGTCCGCGCCCCCCGAGCGGCTCATCGCGCACGCGGTCAAACCCAGCAACCCCGCGCCGAGGACCGCGACGGTTCGTCCCTGGGCGCCGCCGGCCCGCGCGATCGCCGCGGCGACCGTCGCCGTCGCGCAGCTTGCCGGACATGCGACTTCCAAGGGCAGTTCGTCGGGAACGTGGATCACGGCGGAACCAGGCGCCAACAGGCAGTGGTCCGCTAGCCCACCCCGGAGTTCCACGCCAGGCGCGAACCGCTCGTGGCCGTATTTCACGGCCCGCTCGCACTTCTGCGGCAGCCC
>JBIKVL010000188.1:0-7114 GCA_044356875.1 Pirellulaceae bacterium
GCGGCATTGTCGCACGTCATCGCTCTTCTACCGGGCGGCTTACGCCGCTCCGCTAAAACATTCCATCCGGTCGTTCGCGATGCTCCATGTTCTGCCGCTTTTGACAATTACACGCCGCGTCCGAACTCCAATGAGACGCTCCCATGCCGCTCGAGATTGCGGCATTATCAACCGTCATCGCTCTTCTACCGGGCGGCTTACGCCGCTCCGCTAAAACATTCCATCCGGTCGTTCGCGATGCTCCATGTTCTGCCGCTTTTGACAATCACACGCCGCGTCCAAACTCCAATGAGACGCTCCCATGCCGCTCGAGATTGCGGCATTGTCGCACGTCTTCGCACTTCTACCGGGCGGCTTACGCCGCTCCGCTAAAACATTCCACCGGGCGGCTTACGCCGCTCCGCTAAAACATTCCACCGGGCGGCTCACGCCGCTCCGCTACCAGAGCCAGCCGGTGGCGCACTCCGCTCCGTGACCTGCCGCCCTCGCGGATCGGCAAGATGAACGACATGGGGTAGAATCCGGCGGCGTCGCGTTTATCGCTACATGCCCACCCTGAGTAGGACTCAACCGATGACTCAAACCAAAATCACCGTTCGCGACCATGGCCCGCTCTTGATCACCTGCCCGGTCGAGGTGCTCGACGCCGAAGGCAAGCCGCTGCCGATTCCCGCCGAAAAGGCGGCCATCGCCTTGTGCCGTTGCGGCGCCTCGGCGAACAAACCGTTCTGCGATGGCGCCCATCGTGCCGCCGGCTTTAACTCGACCGTCCGCGCTCCGCAGTAACCGGTTCTCCACTCCTCGTCCACCAACACGTTTTCCACAGCAACCTTGCCGGCCGCGCCGCTTGTAAGGACAAGCCAGCGAAAGGCTTGTGTCACGCGGTCGGTTTTCGACTTGTGCCCGCGTTCGTCCCGGGTACGTTGACCGTTCACGACGCGGCACCTCCGACGGGAGTGGTAACGCGTCAACGCCATGGTTCGAGCACGACAAGGACTGGGATCACATGCGATTGGGCGACGGAGTCGGCGATAGTCTGAGCACCAAGGCGGGCGGCAGTGTGGGCCCCGGTGCAGGCAACAGTGGGGACGATGGCATCGGCGAGGTGAACCGACTGGCGGGCCGGGAGGAATTGGCGGCCTCGCAGCCGTTCGTGGGACGCTGGAACAAGCTGATCAGCACCACGAACTGGGACAAAGGACGGATCATTCACGACTGGCGGTCGTCCCTGATCACCTCCGGGAGCGCTGCGACGGAATACTCGGACGAGATTTGGTCGCGTTTGGTCGGCGGAGTCACCCCGCAGCATGTCGGCCGCCTGCGCCGCGTCTATGCCCGCTTTGGCGAACGCCGCGAGCAATACCCAACGCTCTTTTGGAGCCATTTCTTCGCCGCCGTCGAGTGGGAAGACGCCGACATGTGGCTCGAAGGGGCCATGCAGAGCCGCTGGTCCGTATCGAACATGCGGCGGCAACGCTGGGAGTCGCTCGGTGGCGTCGAAACAGAGCGGCCCCGCGACGAGGAGATCGTTAGTAGCGAACTGAACGAAGACATGCCGGCGGCCGAAGAACGCGAGGAACCACTCCGCGGCAAAACCACTGAAATCCCCGCCGGCCCCCGACACGAAGGTCCCGACTTCGGCGACGAGCCGAGCGGTTCCTCCAGCGGCGCGGCGCCATTCGACTCTGGCGAATTTGACGGCTCCGCAGGCCACGGCGAGGGATCCGAACACGCCGACGACGCACTCGCCGCGAACGCGAAGCGTTCGCTTGATCCGCCGTTGCGGCCGTTCGCCAACTTGCCGCCGCTCCCCGACGATCTGGCGGATGCCGTCGAGCGACTGAAGCTCGTGCTACTCCGCCACAAAGCGGATGGCTGGCGCGACATCGCCTGCGCGGACTTCTGCGCAGTCCTCGAAGCGATGAAGGAACTCGCCCTCGCGCCATCCAACAACTAGCCGGCGTCCAACAACTAGCCGGCGTCCGTCGCCTCACGGTATGCTGCTGCCTGAGCGGTGAGGCAGGGCCGTGGCGAGGAACTCTGGGCGATGCGAAATCTTCATCGTGGGCGCGTTTTTGCGTGGAGCGTTTTGGGCCTCGCATTCGTCTGCTCGTTCACGCCTGGACAAGCGGCGGACGGCCCGGCCAAACTCGCCGCGCCGCAGGCCTGCACGGCCGGCAGCGGCGATTTTGAACGCGAAGTCTGGACCAAGGTTGGAGCAGCCTCCTGCTTGGCATGCCATCGCCAGGGAGGCGAAGCCGCCAGCAGCGCATTCCTGCTCGTCGATCCCGCAAAGGTGGAGTCCGCCCAACGCGGCGCCGCTCTGCTTTCCAACCAAGCCGCCTTCACGCGCATGGCGCGGATCCAAGAGACCGTCGACGGCCAACCCGCCTCGCGGTTGCTCCTCAAAGTGGTCGGACAACTCGACCATGGCGGCGAACAGGTCCTGGCCCCAGACGGGCCCGGCTTCCGCGTGCTGGCCGACTTCGTGCGGCGCGTGCAAATTCCAGTGGCCGGACAAGGTACGGCGGCAGGGCCGGGCTCGGCGGCCACTCCCGCCGATCCGCGGTTGACCCCGTTCTTCGCAGGCGTCGTGATGCTCGACGATCGCCGGCTGCTCCGGCGCGCTACACTTTCGCTGTGCGGACGGCTGCCCACCGAAGCCGAGCTCGCCGCGATCTCGCGCGACGGCCGCTCGGCGCTCCCTGCCCTGCTCGATGGCATCATGCGCGAGGACGCTTTCTACGAGCGGCTTCGGGAAGGCTTTAACGACATCTTCCTGACGCTCGGCGTCGACGGCAACGCCGACCAAACCTGCCTATCGTACGAACACTTCGAGAAGACCCGCCATTGGTACCAACGCTACGATCTCAGCCATATCGCGGATAAGAACGAGCGGCAGCGAACCGAGTGGAAAATAGCGGCCGAGTACCGCCGAGCGCTGCTCGGCGAACCGCTCAAACTGATCGAGCACATCGTGCGGAACGACCGCCCCTTCACCGAGATAGTGACCGCCGACTACATCATGGTGTCGCCCTATTCCGCCCGCGGTTACGGAGTCTTCGAGCAACTCAAGGAGCAATTCAAAAACCCGGATGATCCGTTCGAATACGTCCCCGTCAAGCTCAAGGCGCTCTCCGGTCGCAGTCGCGGCGAAGACCAGGAATCGGCGACCGGCTTCTACCCGCACGCGGGCCTGCTGAGCACCTTCCAATACCTGACGCGGTATCCGACAACCGAGACGAACCGCAATCGCCTGCGGGCCCGCATGTACTACCAACACTTCCTGGGCGTTGACGTGCTGGAACTCGCGGCGCGCGTTTCCGACGCGGCGGCGGTGAGTCAAAAGCACAAAGTTCCAACCATGGAGGCGGCCGAGTGCGTTGTGTGCCATCGGACGCTCGACCCAGTCGCCGGCGCCTTCCAGGACTACTGGCGATTCGCCGATCAAGGCGTCTATGGACGCCGCAAAGGCGGTTGGTTCACCGACATGTTCGCGGCCGGCTTCGAAGGCGAGGAACTACCGGCGGCGGAACGCTGGCGTTCCCTCCAATGGCTCGGCGAACGCACGGCTCGGGATCCACGGTTCGCCGTGGCGATGACCGAACATGTCTACTACATCCTCACCGGACGCAAAGTATTGTCGCCGCCCAAGGAACTCGACGATCCGCTCTTTCCCGCGCGGCAGCGGGCCTTCGCGGAACTCCGGGGGCAAATCGAAACCGTCGCGGCCCGCTTCGCTCGCGAAGGCTTCAACCTGAAAACCGTGTTCCAAGACTGGATCGCCTCGGACTTCTACCGCGCCGACGGACTCGAGACGGCTCAGACCGATCCGTGCCGTCGCGCGGAACTGGACGACGTCGGCCTCATGCGGCTCCTTTCCCCCGAGCAGTTGGAACGCAAGATCGGAGCCGTTTTTGGCGAAAAGTGGGGGCGCCTCCACGACCAAATGGCGACGCTCTACGGCGGCATCGATTCCAAGGAAGTCACCGACCGAGCGATCGATCCCAGCGGCGCGATGGGAGCCATCCAACGGACGCTTTCCAATGACGTCGCCTGCCGGCACACGAACCGCGACTTCACGCGGCCACCAGCCACTCGCCTGCTCTTCCCGTTCATCGAACCGAGCGTGCTGCCGGGCGCGTCGGCGGAAGCGGACGAAGCGATTCGCAAGACGGTCGTGTACCTCCACGAACGCCTCCTCGGACGGTACGAATCGCTTGATTCGCCCGACATCGACCGCACGGTGGGACTGTTCACCGACCTCGTTCAGGAAGCGGCGAAGACACCCGGGCTCGAGAAGCGCGAAAGTTACTACTGCCGAGCGAATCGCGACCAGCCGGGGACGACGGCGGACGATCCGCACTACACGATCCGCGCGTGGCGAGCCGTGGTGACGTACCTCTTGCGACGGCCAGAGTTCCTTTACGAATGAAAGACCGGCTTGGCCGGCGAAGGCGAGCGTGTTTCTATGCGCCGTGATTTTTTGAAACTGCTCGGCTCGGCCGGCTTGGGACTCGCGCTGCCAGTGTTCGCCGAAGAGTCGAATGGCCGCGCGGCGGACCCCATGGAATCCGCCGACTCGGAAGGCTACGGCGGCCCCTATTACGTCGTCTTCAACGCTTCGGGCGGATGGGACACGACATATCTCATGGATCCGAAAGGCGTCAACGAAATCAATCGGCTCTACAAGGCCGGGGATATCGTAACGCATCGAGCTCACACGTTCGCTCCCAACCGGCAACATGCGGACGGCGGGATGTGCAACGAGGATTTCTACAAGGAGTTCGGTGAGCAACTGTTGACGTTCAACGGACTCGATTATTCGGTCAACAACCATTCGCCCGGCGCGCGGTACATGGCGACGGGAAAGCTGGACAGCCTGGCGTATCCGACGTTCGCCGCCCTCGTGGCCGCTTGTCGCGGGTCCGCATGTCCGCTCGCCTTTCTGACGTTCGGCAACTATTCGGCGACAGGCAATCTGGTCGCCATGTCGCGCGTGCCTTACCTGCCGTCGCTGCAACGGATCGCCAGCGCGGACGGCGTCGAGGGAAATGAGCGGGCGCCGTACCATGACCGCTTCGCCCTGGATCGCATCGAGGCGGCTGTGCGTCAGGCGCACGAGACGCTGGGAAAACAGCCGCAGCTCCCGCGAGTGGAACGGGGCGCGAACATGCTCTACGCCGCCCAGGTCAATTCGCAGGCCCTGCGGCGAGTGACTCCGCATCTGCCGAAATCCTCGCCCAAAGAACGCCTCTCTCAGCAGGCGGAAATCGCGCTGGCCACCTTCAAAGCGGGCGTCTGCGTGTCGGCCAATCTGGATATCGGCCAATTCGATAGCCACGCCAACAACGACCGCGACCAGATGAAGCTGATCCCCGAGTTCCTCGCGGGAATCGCCTACATGCTGCGCCGCGCCGAGGAACTGAAGATTCGCGACCAATTGGTGATCGTCGTGCAGAGCGAAATGGGACGCACGCCGACCTACAACATGGGCCAAGGCAAAGACCATTGGTCGATCGGGTCGGTGATGTTTCTCGGTCGCGGAATCAAGGGCGATCGGGTCCTCGGCGCCACCGACGAACAGCAAATGGCCGAACCGTTCGATCCCCGCGCGCTGCGGGTCGACAAGGCAAGCGGCATCCGCATTCGCCCCGAACACATCCACGAGGCGCTCCGCGAACTGGCCGGAATCGCCGACCACCCGCTCAGCCAAAAATTCCCCCTCGGCTTGAAAGACGAAGAGAAGCTCCGCGGCTTCTGGGGCTAATCGGCAACCTCGCCGCTGCCATCGACGCTGCCGACTTCGCTCCCATCGCCACAGCCGTCGGCATGGCCGTTCCCGCTGTCGCTGCCATTGCCTGCCATGGCTCGATACTTTTCCGCCGTGGCCTCGTCGCCTTTGCGGGAAAAGTGCCGAGCGGCGACCGCAGCCCCAAAGCGGCGCCTGCGGCGCCGCACTCCAAAGAGCTTCGCGTCGCTCCGGCTCTGACCGCTCGGCGTTGGCGGTTCGTGCGCCGCAGCGGATCGCGGGCGGGACGGCTTTTTGGAGTGCGGCGACTTTAGGCGCCGCTTTCGCATTGCCGATCGACTCGGAGCGACGACGGCGGTTGTTGGCTCGTCGTGGCACTCGCGCGCGCGTGCCGGAGACGTTGGCGTCGGGTCGCGGGCGTCCGTAAAGCGGCGCCTGCGGCGCCGCACTCCAAAGAGCCGCGTTCTCAAATTGACTCGCGCTGAAGTCGTAGCCGTGACGCGCGGTCGGCGAATCGATATCATTCGGCCGGTTCTTGGTCGGCGGAACTGTTTGACTTCTTCCTCGCTAGGGCTCCGATGATGCGCTCTCAATCCGGCTCCCGCTCTTCTCTGCTCGCCTGCCCAGGGACGGTCAGAATTCCGGCCTCCGCGGGGTTCGTGACTCGGCTCGCTGCGGTCGCGTTGAATGCGGTCGCGTTGATTGCAGTCTCGTTGACTACGGTCGTGATGGCGGCGGTCGCCTTGGCGGCGGTGATTTTCGCTGCTCCCTCATCGCTTTCCGCTCAAACACTCGCGGCCGAGAAAGGGAAAGCGGCGGCCGGTCCGCCGCTCGCCGGCACCAAACCGCTGACGCTCGAAGGCGATATCGCCTCGCAACTCGTCGACGGGGTCGATCGGTTTTTATTGCGGGAAATCGAACAGTCCACCGCTCGCCGAGCCCCCTTCTGGAAACGCGACCTGTCCTCGGCCAACGCCTACACGAAATCGCTCGCCCCGAACCGCGAGCGGCTCGCGTTCATCGCCGGCGTTCGGGAACCCCGAGTGGCCTTCGACGCCCCGGAACTCGTCAGCACCACCGCCAAACCGGCGCTCGTCGCAACCGCCGCCACCTACGACGTCTTCGCCATCCGCTGGCCCGCGTTCGCGGACGTCACGGGCGAAGGCCTGCTGCTCGTGCCACGCCAAGCCGCCGTCGCCAACGTGGTCGCCATCCCCGACGCCGATCAAACCCCCGAGCAACTCTGCGGGCTCGCCGATGGCATCCCGCCCGCCGCCCAGTTCGCCCGAAGGCTCGCCGAAAGCGGCTGCCGCGTCGTCGTGCCCGTGCTCGTAAGCCGACAAATGAAACCCCGCGCTCCGC
>JBIKVL010000187.1:0-7114 GCA_044356875.1 Pirellulaceae bacterium
GAAATGCCGCGCCAACCGCTGGTCCATGCTGACCGCCCCGCGGATTTCGCGGCCGCGGAGCAAGGCGACGCCCGACAGGATATTGCCGGCGCAGCGAGCGTGTCCGCCTCCCGCCTGCTGGTTGTACAAACCGTTGATCACATTCAGATGGCGTTTGAAGGGCGCCAACGGTTCGAGGCTCTCGCCCAGTTCCATCGCGTCGCCATCCCCCTTCGACCACCAACGCGAGGGCGAGATGCCGTCGCCAATGAAAAAACAGGCGAACCGCTGCGGCGATCGCCGCCCCGAAGCGACTTCCGCGCAGTCGCCGCAACGCGTCGACGCCTCTAGCCACGGCAGCGCCACCGTCAACCCAAGCCCTTGCAACACCACGCGTCGCGACAGATTCAACTGGGTAGCCATCGGTGGTCAATCTCCTGTGTTCGAACGGCGGAAGCTGGCGACGGAAAAATCGCGGCAGCGTTGATTGCGGAACTGTGGGCTGAGCACCACTGCTTCGATCAGCGGCGCGAAACGGAAATCGTTTTGTTTGAGCACGCTCGCCATGCGATCGAGCTGCGTTTTGTCGGACAGCGTCAGCGATCGCCCCAAGGCGTACCCGAGCAGTTTGCGGTTCAGCGTCCGAATATAGTCTTCGGCTCGCTCCGATTCGAGAAACTTCAAAAACTCGGGAATGCCCCGCGCCGTCTCGCCACTGGGTAACCGCACCTCGTTGTCGATCGGCCGGCCGGCAAGATCTTTTGTTCGGCTCCGCCCAATCGGATCGAATCCCTCCATCGCCAACCCCACCGGATCAAACCGCTGATGGCAGGCGGCACAGCTTTCCGCCTCCGTGTGGGCCGCCAGCAGTTGGCGGATGGTCGCTCCCTTGGCGTCGGTCTCCTTGGGCGGCAACGGCGCGATGTTCGGCGGCGGGGCGGGAATGTGTTCGCCGAGCAGCGTATGCACGACCCAAAATCCGCGTTTCACGGGACTCGTCCGCTGCGGCTGGGAATTCGCGGCGAGAAACACCGCCATCCCCAAGACGCCTCCCCTGCCCTGGGCTCGCAAACCGTCGATCCGCTGCCATTCGCCCGGCCCGCCTGAAAACGGCACTCCGTAATGCTCGGCCAGCCGCCGGTTCACCACCGTCGCGTCGCCGGCCAAAATGTCGGTCACTCGTCCATCCGTCCGCAGCAAATGCGTGGCCCATCGCGTCGGCTCTTCGAACATCGCTTCCTTCAGCGCGTCGTCGAACTGCGGGAAGACCTTTCGATCCACCGATTCCTGGGCCGCGAAGTCGCGATATCGCAGCCACTGTCCGAAAAATTCGCGAGCGAAACCGTCGACCTTGGGGTCGGCGAGCAGGCGACGAACCTGCGCGCGGAGCGTCGCTTCGTCCCGCAGTCGGCCCGCTTTCGCCACGGCGAGCAATTCGGCATCCGGCAGCGACGCCCAAAGGAAATAACTTAGCCGCGAAGCCAACTCCAAGTCGGACAACGGCGCAATGGTGTCGCCCGCCGGCGCCTCGTCGATACGGCACAAGAAATACGGCGAGACCAGCACGCTGGCGACCACCGCCCGCGCCGCCTGCTCGACGCCAAACTCGGGTTGGTCGGCGACCGAATCGTACAACCGCGTCAAGCCGCGTTGTTCGTCCTCCGTCAGAGGTCGACGATACGCCCGCTCGGCGAACGCCAGCAACTGCCCGCGATACAGATCCCGCGCCACCCGCCACTGCTGGTCGCGCCGCTTGAGCCCCGCGCGAATCTCGGCGAAGAAGAGGTGGACCGGGTGCGTCGCGGCGTTCGGATCGTCCGGCTTCACGCCCGACCGCGTCAGATACACCTGTTCGAACCGGGCCAAGGTCGCATCGTCCACCAGCGCCGGGTCCTCTTCCTTGAAGGAATCAAAGTCGGGATGCTTGAGGAAGTTCCGCTCGCTGCGTTCGAAGAACACGAAGCCGCGGAGCATTTTTTCGATCAGTCCGGTGCTGAAATACAGGTCTTCCCAGCGTTTATCGAGCTCACGGTTTTCCGACTCGGTCAAAACATGTTTGCGGAGCGGCTGATCGTCGCGAAACAGCCCCTCGATCAAATGGAAACCGGCCGAGAGCCCCCGCGTGTCATCGATCTGCACGAAGCGATTCGGGAACAGCTGACAGAACGCACTCGCCGCCGCTCGCATACCGTCGGCGTAAGCCGTCGCGGGAACGATCAGCATGACAGACTGCGGCGGTGAAAAAGACGGCGCGAGCGGCGCGGCTGGCGGTGCGGATGCCGGCGCGGATGGCGGTGCCGCGATGGGGACTTCCTCGATTCGCACTGCCGCGCCAGCGGTCGCCGACGGATCGGCAGCCCGCCATTCGGCGTCGAAGAAAAATCCGATTTCGTTGCGGTTTTCGAGCACGCTGGTGGGCACGGTGAAGTCGATTGAGCCGCCAATCGGGACGGCGAGGGAATCGGGCCCGATTTCGCGGGCAGCCGGTTCGCCGGCAGACAGTTCGCGGCCGAAACCAAGCTGTTCCCATTGATCGGGCGCGTGCTGTTTGAGGATCGTGGAGAGTGACAGTTCGGCGCGTTTCGGCCGTCCGTCGGACAGCGACTGGGCCCCGAAGATGGGCGACTTAATCAGCACGTAACCGGTCGCCTCCGGAGTTCCATCAACCGCCTGGCCTGCGGCGTTGAGCGGCGGCAGCGCTGTGGCCGCGATTCGCACCTTGATCGCGGGACGCTCTTTCAAGCGGCGGGCTTCCCAACGCACCAGCTGCCGCGTCGTTGTCAAATTGTCGGCGGCCGTATCGCGGGCGGCGGCTGTTTTCTTGCGGCGATCGATGTGTTGAACCGGACCGTTTCCAGCATTCGACACAATCGCCGGCGTTTCGCGAGCGCCGATCCGCTGGCTGGTCTGGCGAATGAGCTCGACCATGGCGCGAATTCCCGGTCGCGGATCGGCCCCAGCCACGAAGGCGGCTGGAGTCGCAGGAGCGGTCGGAGTGGCTGAGGTGGCTGCAGTAGCTGAAGTAGCGGCGGTAGCTGGAGTAGCGGCAGAGGCCGTGGTCGATGCGGGTGGGACCGGCAGGGAGCGCCACGCTTCGCGAAGTGGGTCGAGAAACGGGTTTCGTGCCGGATTGGCGGCCGCATTTGGCGTTTCGAGCATTTCCCACAAGCTACGGAGATAGCGGGGACTCAGCCGCTGCTCGACCGCCCAGCTTTCGAGCGTTGCCGCAGCGGGCACCTGCCACCGATGTCGCCAGTGCCAAGCCGCGAGCAGATACGCGTGGTAGTCGACATCATGTTCGCGATAGAAGCGGATCAACGCTTGTTCGTGGAATTTCAGTCGGTCCGCAAAGGTAACGACTTCGTGCGGCGCGAAGAGGAGCGCTTCCGGGGTGAAGATGATGTGGTCGGCGACCGACTGGGCGGCGGCATAGTACTTTTTGAACAGATTCGGGGACATGACGAGCGCTTCGCCCGTGTTGCGAAACCCTTCGCCGGAGGCTGGATCGACCGGGAAAGCATCGGCGGGCCGCAGGTCGAACCCGGTGAGGTCACGGATCGAGTAGTTGTACTCGGCGTTGGTCAGCCGCCGTGACAAGACGACGCCGGGATCGCCGGCGGTTTTGGCCGCCTCGTCGGCCAGTAGCTGCTCGATCGTCGCCACGAGCCGCTTACGCTCCGTCGCCGGCGGTTGTTTCGCATCGGCGGGCGGCATTTCCCCCTTGCGGACAAAATCAACGATCAACTCCCATTGCCGGAACTCGGTGCCAACGGACGCCACGTCCCGATATTTCGTCAAATCCAGTTCCGCGGACAGTTTTTCGCGGTTATGACAGCCCGCGCAGTAGGTGTCGATGAACGGCCGCACCGTGGTCACAAAGGAGTCATCGGCGGCGGGACATGCAGTCGCGAAAGCCAACCCCTCGACGAGGATTCCCGCGAAAAGAAAAACAACGAACCTTCGCGGGAGGCAAAACATCGGCGGGTCTCGCGGGATCGGGGCGGAAACATCAACGAGCCCGATTGTATCCGCGCGTCAATCAGCCAGAACAGCCCCAAAAACTCTCGCACCAACGACGATCTACGGTTCGTCGCTGACGGCCATCACGTAGGCGGTCGCATGGGTGCGGCAATGAGCGAGGGAAACGATAAAGCGCTCGATCCCCCGGTCTTCGGCGACACGGGCGGCTAGGCCCGACAACGAAACCATCGGGGTCGCGACGTGCGTGCGCACGATTTCCAACTCCGTCCACAAGAGGCCGGGAACCCAAGAGATCCCCAGCGTTTTTAGGACGGCTTGTTTCGCCGCCCAGTGCGCGGCGTAATGTTGCGTCGCTTCCGCTCGGGCGGAGCAGAATTGAATCTCGGCGGTGGAGTAGACGCGGGCGAGAAATAGATCTTGGTGCCGCTCGATCAGCTGGGCGATCCGCAAACATTCGACGATTTCCGTACCGATTCCGACGATACGCATGGGATGCCTACCGCAAGCCACAGGCAGATTGGGCTCGACGAAGCACGGCCCCGGCCTTGGCGCGGGCACGAGCGGCGCCATCGCCGAGGATTTCCCGCACGCGTTCTGGGTGTGCCGCCAATTCGGCCCTTTTTTCCCGCGCCGGCGCGAAGTAGCGATCCGCAACTTCCGCCAACGCTCCCTTCACATGTCCGTATCCGAAACCGCCACGACGGTATAGGTCCGCCATCGCGGCGCGTTCCGATTCGGTGGCGAAGAGCGAATAGAGCTGGAAGAGGTGATCCCCCTCGGGCTCCTTGGGTTGCTCCATCGGACGCGCGTCGGTCACGATACGCATGACTTTTTTACGCATCGCGGCGGGAGGCTCGAAGATTTCCACCGTGTTCCCATAGCTCTTCGACATTTTTTCCCCGTCCGTTCCTGGCACTCGGGCCGCCTCCTTGATGACCTTGGGAGCCGGCAGGACAAAAACCTCGCCGAACGCATGGTTGAAACTGGCGGCTAGGTCCCGACAAACCTCGATATGTTGCACCTGGTCTTCACCAACGGGAACCAACTGCGCGTCGTAAGCCAAGATGTCGGCGGCCATCAGCACGGGATAGGTGAACAACCCCGCATCCGCGTTTAACCCCTTGGACTTCTTATCCTTAAACGCATGGCAGCGTTCCAACAACCCCATGGGCGTGCCAGTCATGAGCAACCAGTACAGCTCGGAGACTTCCGGCACATCCGACTGTGCGAAGAGAACGGCGCGGTTCGGATCCAAACCAAGGGCGAGCAGATCGAGCGCCGCGTCGAGCGTCAATTGACGCAATTGGGCCGGTTCACGAATCGTGGTCAGCGCATGGAGATTGGCGATGAAGTAGTAGGCCTCGTTTCCATGCTGAAGGTCGAGATACTGCCGAATCGCTCCAAAATAATTCCCCCAGTGAAATCTGCCCGTGGGCTGAATTCCCGATAAAACCCGCATGAACCGCTCTCCTGTCCTAACCATTTCGCCGCAAGGCACCAACCAATTCGCGAACCGATGACACCCCCGCCTCCGCTAGTGCCGCCGGAAGCGTATCCACAAGGCGTTCACTCAACCCCGGATCAAAATAATTGGCGGTGCCGACCTGAATCGCCGACGCCCCGGTCACCAAAAATTCCATAACGTCATCCAAGTTGGAAATCCCGCCGATGCCGACCAGCGGAGTTTTCACCGCCGCCGCCACTTGATGAACGCAGCGAAGCGCGATCGGCTTGATCGCGGGTCCACTTAATCCGCCCACGACATTACCGAGCAGCGGCGTGCGCCGGCGCCAATCGACCGCCATACCGAGCACGGTGTTGATCAAACAAATCGCGTCGGCACCGCCGGCCTCGGCCCCCCGAGCAATCTCGGCGATGCGCGTCACATTAGGCGTAAGCTTTGCCAGGATTGGAAGATGCGTGACATGTCGAACGCCCGCCACCACCCGTTCACAAGCGGCTGGCTCCGTGCCGAAATCGACTCCTCCCGACACATTCGGACAGGAGACGTTCAGTTCCAGAGCCGCGATCCCAGGAACGACGTCTAGCAGCCGGGCCATTTCGACAAACTCGTCGGCCGTTTTTCCCGCGATACTGACAATCACGGGTGTTTGCAACGAAGCAAGATACGGCATATGTCCCGCGATAAACGCCTCGACCCCGTCGTTATCGAGTCCGATGGCGTTCAACATACCGGCCGCCGTCTCGACAGTCCGCCACGGAACGTTGCCGATGCGGGGTAGCCGAGTGACCGTCTTGGGGAGAATACCGCCAAGTTTCTTGAGGTTGACCAGCGATTCCATCTCGCGTGCGTAGCCGAACGTACCGGACGCGACGAGTATGGGATTGGCTAGCCGGAGGCGGCCGAGCTGCACGGACAGATCGCAAGGCGGGGCCGACAGATTCATGGGTGGCCTATGGCGATGGGGACGGACGATGCGTGGGCTTGCGGGGACAAAGGCAAGTCAGCGGGAAGGGAAGCGAGCGCATAAAAAAAGCCAGAGGGTTGCCCCTCTGGCTCTTTTTTTGTAATAGATCCCGGCGATACCTACTTTCGCACCTTCAAGCACTATCATCGGCTCGGAAAGCTTAACTACTGTGTTCGAGATGGGAACAGGTGTGACCTTTCCGATATAGTCACCGGGAAGCAACCTAGGCGGCGATGAAACCGCACTAGGTCGATCCGTTTGTAGAGGCGATGGCATTCTTTCGGCTTTTCTTAGGAGCCGACCAACCAGCCCTGGATAAACCAGGAGAGCCATGAATTTGAGTGGCCAAACATTCGTCCATTAGTACTGGTTAGCTGAGAGCGTTACCGCTCTTACACATCCAGCCTATCAACCTGGTCGTCTTCCAGGGGACTTTCGGTTAAAACCAACAAAACCTAATCTCGGAGCGGGCTTCACGCTTAGATGCTTTCAGCGTTTATCCTTTCCGTAGTTAGCTACCCAGCCGTGCCGCTAGCGCGACAACTGGAAAACCAGAGCTACGTCCTTCCAAATCCTCTCGTACTAAAGAAGAATCTCCTCAAGTTTTGTACGCCCACGGCAGATAGGGACCGACCTGTCTCACGACGGTCTGAACCCAGCTCACGTACCACTTTCATTGGCGAACAGCCAAACCCTTGGGAGCTTCTTCACCCCCAGGATGTGAT
>JBIKVL010000189.1:0-7105 GCA_044356875.1 Pirellulaceae bacterium
GAAATACGTGCTTACGATTCCAGCATCATTGATGTCGGTGTTTTTGGTGGTGGCTCTAGTACCCGACGTGGGTCAACGAACGCGGTACTATGCCGAGGAGCGGGCTCTGTACGCTTCTGACTACGATGACGAGGAAAACTCGTCCGCTGTTGATGCGAGTAGCGAAGCGTCGAGCGAGTCGGGGGCGGCGGACGACGGCGCCGGTTCGGACAGCAACGCTCCGAGCAAAGACTCGGCCGGCGCCGATCGTGGCAGCGCGGGGGACGCGGCGGTCAAGGCCGACTCGACATGAGCGACGCTCCGGCGGCGTTTGAGCTACGGGATGTAGGTTTTCGGTACGGCGGACGGGTCGCGTTGGATTCGTTGGGGTTTCGCGTTCACTCCGGCGAGGTGTTTGGATTTCTCGGGCCCAACGGCGGTGGCAAATCGACTCTGTTTCGTCTGTTGTCGACGCTAGTTCCGCTGCAATCTGGCACCGTATCTGTCCTCGGTCTGGACCTGTCGCGGGATGTGCTTGAGGTACGTCGCCGGCTGGGAGTCGTGTTCCAATCGCCGAGCTTGGACCGCAAGCTATCGGTCGCCGAGAACATCGATTGCGCTGGGGCCTTGTACGGCTTATCGGGTCGGGACTTGAGATCCGCCCGCGACCGTGCTTTGGCCAGTGCTGGTCTGACGGAACGCGCGGGTGACCGTGTCGAAACGCTTTCGGGCGGGCTACGGCGGCGCGTTGAGTTGGCCAAGGCGACTCTGCATCGGCCATCTTTGCTGTTGCTCGACGAGCCAAGCACGGGGCTCGACCCAGGTGCTCGAGTCGATTTGTGGGATGGCTTGCGGAGACTGAGAGCCGAGGCGGGTGTGACCGTGGTATTCACAACGCACTTATTGGAGGAGGCTGAGCGGGCCGACCGTCTAGCGCTCTTGCATGAGGGGCGGTTGGTGGCCCTGGACACACCCGACGCGCTCCGGGCCACCCTCGGTGGCGACGCGGTGGAATTGAAGTGCAGCGATGCGGCTGCTATGTCCCGGAAGCTCCTTGACGCCTTCCAGCTTTCCGTGCGTATTGTTGAAGGTGGAGTGCGGTTCGAGGCGGCGACGGGAGGTGTTTGGGTGAGCCGGATTCTCGAGCGGTTCGGGACGGACGTTCGCTCGATCACCGTCGGAAAACCAACGCTGGAAGACGTGTTTCTCGACCGCACAGGGCATCGCTTGGCGCGGGAAGGAGTCGCGGGATGACACCGGCTCGACCATGGCTAGTGGTTCGTATGCTGGCATGGCGCGAACTGGTGCGTTTTTTCCGCCAGCGGCATCGCGTGGTCGGCGCCATTGGCCAACCGCTCTTGTTTTGGATCCTATTCGGAGCGGGACTGCGGCAGTCGTTCCGCATGTCGGCCGATTCAGGACCGACGTTTTTCGAGTATTACTTTCCCGGCACGGTGATGCTCACGTTGCTATTCACGGCGATCTTCTCGACGATCTCGATCATCGAGGACCGGCGGGAAGGCTTTTTGCAGTCGGTGTTGGTGGGGCCTGCCGGCCGATGGGCGATGGTCATGGGGAAATTGCTGGGCGGGTCGGCGATCGCCTTGATCCAAGCGTTCTTCATGCTGGGACTGGGTGCGATACTGGACGCGCCTACGCATTGGTTGGATTGGGGCCAGATGGTCGGGTTGTTGACGCTGACGGCGCTTGGCATGACCGGTTTGGGTTTTGTGCTGGCCTGGCGGCTGGATTCAACCCAGGGCTTCCATGCGGTGATGAATTTGCTGCTCATGCCGATGTGGTTGCTTTCTGGTGCGTTTTTCCCGATGCCGGCATGGACAGAGTCAACGCCATGGTCGCAACTGGCGCTGCATGCGGTGATGCGAGTGAACCCGCTGACCTATTGCGTGGCGGGGACCCGTCGGGCATGGTCGGGAGCCGACTTGCCACTAGGATATTTTCAGCCCAGTCAAGCGGTGTGCTGGGGCGTGGCGGCGGTGTTCGCGATCGCGTTGACGATGTTGGCGATTCGCGTCGGCAACACAAGGACGGCGGGAGATTGGCAATGAAAAGGTCGGCGTTGATTGGTCTGGCGGGTGTCATGGTTGCGGCAGGCGTCTTGGCCCTAGTGAGCGCGCCGTTCTTGACTTCGTCGCGCCGTCCGGCGGAGGCGAAGGTGGTTGGCTCGAAGGCCGATCCGACGTGGGCCCAATCGGACTGGATCACCGACTATCGGCTGACCGAACGAAGTGGCCGCGACTTCGATTCGAAAGAACTGGCGGGCGAAGTCCACGTCGTCAGTTTCTTTTTCGCGTCGTGTCCCGGGCCCTGCGAGCGGCAGAACCGGCAGTTGGAAGCTATTCAAAGCACGTACGCGCAGCGTGGCGTCAAATTCCTCAGTATCACCTGCGATCCGAAACGCGATTCGCCGACCGCGTTGTCGGCCTACGCGAAAAAGTTCCAGGCGGACCCCAAACAGTGGCTGTTCCTCACTGGTGACATGAAACTGTTGCGGCGGGTCGGCGCCGAGGTCTATCACGTGGCGCTCGACGAGCAGACGCACATTGAGACTTTCCTGGTCTATGACCGCGCGGGGCAACAGCGTGGCAAGTTCGACTGGAAGAAGACCGACGAACTGGCGAAGATGCGGTTGCTGCTCGACGAACTGCTCGCCGAGTCGCTGGACGAGGCGGAAGGCAAGGCGACGGCGGCCGAGCGGAAAAAGGTCGCGGCGGCGGATGCGGCCCGCGAGGCGGCGAAGACGGCCGTCGAAAAGGATGACTGAAATGGAAAAGCTCGCACACATCCTGCCACACGTAAACGCCTCGCTGAACGCCCTGGCGACCGTGCTGCTGTTGGTAGGCTGGCGGCTGATTCGACAACGCCGGGAACTGGCGCATCGACGGGTGATGTTGGCGGCGTTCGCGGTATCAACCGTGTTCCTCGGGAGCTATCTGCTTTACCACTTTGGTGCCCGGAACGGCGCGAGCACGCCGTTTCCCGCCTACCCGCCGACTGTTGTCCGCTACGGCTACTACGCGATTCTACTGACCCACATCTTGCTCGCGATGGCAGTGCCGTTCATGGCGATTGCTTCGATCTACCTGGGACTGCGTAACCATCGTGCCGCCCACCGTCGGTTGGCTCGCTGGACATTTCCCATTTGGCTGTATGTTTCCGTCACGGGCGTGATCGTGTACGTTATGCTCTATCAGTTGTTTCCTCCGCAGCAGGCTTCCCTATGAATCAAACAGCGGTTCGCGGGCTTTCGCGGTTGAATGTTTGTCGAGCGTTGGCGATTGGCGCCCTATTAGCGGCGGTGATGCTCGGGGTGGTGGTCGAACCTGCCCTGGCGTGTCCCAACTGCAAGGATTCACTCTCGCAAAACGACCCAACGGCGATGGGGATCGTCCAGGGGTATTTCTGGAGCATCATTCTGATGCTGTCGCTGCCGTTTATCGTGTTGACCAGCCTGAGCACCTACTTTTACGTGCTCGTGCGTCGAGCCCGGAGAGCGGCGGGGGCGAGCGTGGCGGCGGTCCGTTCGGGCGGGGAAGGCCAAGCATCCGATCCCCTGGAAGCGGTGCTCGCCAAATCGCGGTTGCCGCGTTGGAGTCCCACGCTCGATTCCTAAAGTTGCTCTATGACCACTCGCCATTGCGCTGGGCATCCCTCGTTCGTTTGTTGTGTCCATTACGATGGCGCAAGATGTTTCGCCTGCCGCCTGGCTGTAGCGACCGTCACGCGATCGGCCGGCATCCTTCTAATGTTCGTTGTCATGGCCGGTCACGTGAGCGGCCGTGAAGCCGCGACGTCGGCACCTGCGCCGGCACCTGCGACGGAAGGCGTATCGTTCCACCGCCACGTCGTGGCGCTGTTGGGAAAGCTTGGCTGCAACGGTGGAACGTGCCATGGAGCCGTTCAGGGCAAAGGCGGTTTTCGGCTCAGCATGTTCAGCGCCGACCCGGAAGCGGATTGGCGAAGCGTGGTACGGATGGATGCGGGTCGCCGCATCGACGTCTTCGCGGCCGCGGATAGTTTGATTCTTCGCAAGGCGATGGGGAAATCGGCGCATGGCGGAGGACGGCGGCTCGAGCGCGACGACGCGGACTTTGAAACCCTGCGGCGCTGGATAGAAGCGGGGTCGCCGCTGGACGCTCGCGAAGCGTCGCGCGTGACGCGGTTGCGAGTTTCGCCCGCCGAACAGATCGGCCGGGTGGGTGAGCGGTACCGGTTGCGGGTCGAAGCGGAATTCGCGGACGGCTCATGCGAGGATGTGTCCGCCTACTGCTCCTTTCAATCACTAACGCCGGCAGTGGTCGCGGTCCAGTCCAACGGGCTGGTCGAGGTGCTTGGCGCGGGCGAAGGTCGCATGATGGTGCGATATCTGGCCCAGCCCACTGTGGCGTCGGTGCTTGTGCCACACGAAGACGCTTCGCCCTTTCCAGTGGCGAGTCCGCGGGACCCTTTGGATCTCCCCATTGTTGAAAAGCTGCGGCGGCTGAATCTTCGGCCCGCCCCCGAGTGCGACGATGCGACGTTTCTTCGCCGAGTCTCTTTGGATCTGACTGGCGCTTTGCCGACTCCAGATGAGGCGCGCGAATTTCTGAACGATTCGCTGCCCGATCGCCACGAGCGCTTGATCGATCGATTGCTCGCCAGTCCCGCCCATGCGGACCTGTGGGCGTTGCGGTTTTGCGATCTTCTCAAAGCGGCCGATTTCGGCGTGTATGCGGACGCGTTGTCGAAGGAGCACGATGCGCCACGGATGCAAGCTTGGCTGCGGGCTCGGATACGCGAGAACACGCCGTATGACGAACTGGTAGAACGCGTCTTGTTGGCGACGAGCCGCGAGGGGCGAACGATGGACGCGTATGCGGCTGAAGTCGAAACGCTATTCCATGGTTACGCTCCGGGGCGGCCTGATTTGGAGCTCTACGCCAACCGTCGGACGCTTGACTTGTATTGGCAACGCCGTGGCTCCGACGGCGTGCCCGGCGCGTTGCAGGTCGCTCATGCGTTCCTGGGACTGCGGCTCGAGTGCGCTCAATGCCATCGCCATCCCCACGATCTATGGCAGCAAGACGATCTGCTCGACTTCGCCAACTTTTTCATGCGGGTTCGGACAGTGGGTTTTCAGGGTGAAAACGAGAAACGGTTCGAGGACGCGGCGGTTCACTTCAAGCGGTGGAACGGCGAAGCGAAGCAGCTCGAAGAGCAGGTCAAGAAGCGACGGGAAGGGGACGGCAAGCGGTGGGACGACGAAGGCAAGAAGGCGAAGGCGGCGATCGACCAAGCCAAGCGGAACATCGCTCGGCTCGAAGCGGCCGCCGATTCGCCGGAATTGGCCGCCGAGCGAGTCAAGCTGGGAGAGGCTCAGGAACTGTGGGACCGCGCCGAGGCTTATCGCCAGGAGACGGCGGAAATCGAGCGGCGGGCGAAGTATCTTCCCGAAGCGGCCCGACGGCTGTTGCAGGCCGAGAGTCGGCTCTTGCCCGCCGGCAAGGCGGCGAAAGTTTCCAGCACCCTGGGCACGCGCGAATCGACGAAATTCCGTTTGTTGGGCGAGTCCGCTGAGGTTGATGTGGCGGCCTTGGAGGACCCACGAGCGGCGGTGATGAAGTGGCTGCGGCGGCCAGACAATCCGTTTTTCGCCCGCGCGATCGTGAATCGAGTTTGGGCCCACTATTTCGGCCGTGGCTTGATTGATCCCCCCGACAACTTATCCGCCTTCAACGCCGCCTCGCATGAGGCGCTGCTTCAGGACCTGTGTGAGCGGTTTATCAGCGACGGTTATAACCTGCGGGTGTTGCATCGCCGGATCGCGGGGAGTCGCGTGTATCGCCAGTCCTCGACGGCAGTCGCCGACCCTTCCCAGTACGCCGCGTTCCCCCTGCGGCGGTTGCCGGCGGAAGTGCTGCTCGACGCGCTCAATGCGGCCACGGGAGTGGATGAAGACATGGACATGAAATACCACCACTGGCCATCGCGGTCGACGACGGTGCAGATCCCGTTCGCGCCGCGAAACGCGTTCGTCGCCCAAGCGCTCGAGATGTTCGGTCGACCCGCGCGAAATGCGGCGGTGCAGTGCGATTGCGAGCGAGATGGAGAAAGTTCAATTTTCCAATTGCTTTCGCTGGCGAATCATCCCCGTGTGTGGGAAAAAATCAAAGCGGCGGACGGACGAGTGGCTCGCTTGCTGGCGGCGTCGTTGGACGACCGCGAGAGGCTCGACGAGCTGTTCCTCGCGGTGCTTAGCCGTTATCCGGCGGCGGACGAGCGGGAGGCGTGCTTGGCGTTTGTGGCGGAGTCCGCCGCGCCGGCCGACGGCTGGCACGGTGTTCTGTGGGGACTTTTAAATACCCGCGAGTTTGTGTTGCAGCATTAGGGGAAGGGCAGGGCGACATGCGAAGACGCGATTTCCTGAGCATTGGCGGTCTGGGACTGTGCGGAATCGGCACCCTGGACCTGTTGCGAACCGCCGCTCGTTCCGCCCCGACTGGCGTCGCCAATTCGGCGCGTTCGAATTCCGCCCACGCGAATTCCGCTCCCGCAGGACGACGGGGGCAGGCGAAACGGATGATCGTCTGCTGGCTCGGCGGCGGACCTCCCCACCTCGACATGTTCGACATGAAGCCGGATGCCTCGGAGGAATACCGTGGGGTGTTCCAGCCGATCGCCAGCAAGGTGCCGGGACTGCAAGTTGGCGAACTCCTACCCGAGTTGGCGAAGCGGGCCGACAAGTACACGGTCATCCGCTCGGTAACAACCCTGAACAAGCCGGGCGATCACAGCCAGGCCCCGTTGTATTGGCTCACCGGCAATCCGCGACTGACGACGGGGTCGGACGAGTACCCGATGGTGGGCAGTGTGGTGAACCGCCTTCGTCCGGGGCCCGCCGAGCTTCCATCGTTCGTGGTTCTCGACGAGATCGATGTGCATACCCACAACGCGCTCGCCCGCAGCCTATTGGGGCCGGCCCATGCGCCGTTCGTCATGCAGCCGCTCAAGGACAAAGACGCGGTGACGCGGATGTTGACGCCTCAGTTGGACATCCCGGTGCTCGAGCGAAACGTCAATCTGCTCAAGATGCTCGATCGACGCCTGCGGCGGGACGATGTTCGCG
>JBIKVL010000190.1:0-7085 GCA_044356875.1 Pirellulaceae bacterium
TCCGTTCTTCGTCCTCCGAGCTTCGTTGAGCGGTTCCCTATGGCGGCCGCGTTCTTGGGCTGCGGGGAGCGTTGGACCACGGAGTGGTCCACGACTTTGGCGAATCCGCTGTCGAATCCGCGGCGGGTGGCGAGCGACAGCGACCGGTTGGCGATCGTCATTGGCACTGCCCGGGGAGTGCGGGCGAGTCTACAATCCAGCCGTTATGCACGGGGGATTCGCGGGGACTTTTCATGACACGCCGTTTCATTCAGGAACTGACCGAGCACGAGCAAGTCGACGACGTGTTTCACCTCGCCGACAAGCAACTGCGGACCAACCGCCAGGGCGGGATGTTCCTGCAGTTGCGGCTCGCGGATCGCTCGGGCACGCTCGTCGCCATGCTGTGGAACGCCACGGAGCGGATCACGAACGCGTTTGAAGCGGGCGATTACGTCCGCGCGGTCGGCACCACGCAGCTCTATAACGGCATGATGCAGATGATCGCCACGCGCATCGAGAAAGTGCCGCTGGACGACGTCGACGAAGCGGACTTCGTGCAAGTGGACGACGCTCAGATCCAACGCTGCGCCACGCGGCTCGCGACGATCCTGCGCGGCGTCCGCAACTTCCATCTGCGGAACCTCGCCGAGGTGTTCTTGGTGGACGAAGCGTTCATGGAGCGGTTTCTCGCGGCGCCGGCCGGGGTGAAAAACCACCACGCCTACCGCGGCGGTTTGGTCGAGCACGTGGTGAGCTTGATGGAAGTCGTCTCGGCCGTTACCCCGCTCTACCCGCACCTGGACGGCGATCTGCTGCTGCTCGGCGCGTTCCTGCACGATGTCGGAAAGATCGACGAACTGACCTACGAACGGGACCTTGGCTACAGCGACGAGGGTCAACTGATCGGCCACATCGTCATGGGGGTGGAGATCCTCAGCCGCAAAATCCATGACGCCGAAAAGCTGTCCGGCGAGGATTTCCCCGAAGAGCTGGCATTGCGGCTCAAGCACATGATCGTCAGCCATCATGGCGAATACGAGTACGGCAGCCCCAAGGTGCCGATGACGCTCGAGGCGATCGCCCTCCATTGCCTCGACAACCTCGACGCGAAACTGCACAACTTCCACCAACTGCTCCGCGAGTCGCCCGGGTCCGAAAGCCGCTGGACCTCGTATCATGCCGCTATCGGCCGCAAGCTATACAAAGGCAATTTGTAGTTTCCGCCCTGGCTCTTCTCCAAGGTCCACCCGTGACGCTCGACGATCTCTCCCGCCGCGTGCTGGACTATGTGCAACGCCCCGGCTACCAACCGGTCAAGCCCCGCGTGATCGCCAAAAAACTGGGGCTCGACGGCGACCAATCCGACGCCCTCCGCATCGCCATCAAACGACTCGTCAAACGCGGCGCGCTCGCCTTCGGCCCTAAGCACCTCGTCTATTCGCTCACCCGGCCCCCACAGCCCGTCGCCGCCGACCATTGGCGGGACCCAAGCCACGCGACAACTCATCGCGACAGGGCCCACGACCACAACATGGCCGCTGGCGAAGACAAGGGCGAAGACGCGGGCGACACCCCCGACGACGATAACACGGCCGCCAGCGACGACGCGAATAATGAAGACGAGGGCCTCGAAGACGCGGCGGAGGGCCCTGGGGTCGGCGGAGCGTCGCGGGACGGCTCGCAGTTGGCCCGCGAGTTCGCGGAGGAACGGGCGGAGCGGCGCGAAGCGCGGCGGGCCGCTCGGATCGCCGCAAGGCAACAACCGCGCGCGGTCGTGACGGGCGTGTTTCGCCGCGCGTCGGGCGGATTTGGGTTTGTGCGTCCCCAAGGTGCGGCGCCGCGGGACCGCGAGGCCGACATCTTCATTCCGCTGACCGCCACTGGCGACGCGGCGAGCGGCGATGTGGTGACGGTGCGGGTGGATCGGCGGCCGGTTCAGCGGGGCGGACGGATGCGGGTCGCCGGCGAGATCGTCGAGGTTTTGGAACGGCAGACGCGGCGGTTTGTCGGCGTCTATGACGAATCGCTGGACGGGGCTTTCGTCCGCATCGACGGCGGCGTGTTCGCCGATCCGATCGCGGTCGGCGATCCGGGTGCTCGACAAGTGGCCTCGGGCGACAAGGTCGTCGTCGAAATGGTCCGTTTTCCCACCCATTTCTCGACCGGCGAAGCGGTGTTGGTCGAAGTGCTGGGGCCACGGGGCGAACCGGGCGTCGACACGCTGTCGATCATCCACGAATTCAATTTGCCGGACGCGTTTCCCGACGACACGTTGGACGAAGCGCGGCGGCAGGTCGACGCCTTCCGGCCGGAAGAACTGTCCGGGCGGCAAGATTTGACCGGCGAGACGGTGATCACCATCGATCCGCCGGATGCCCGCGACTTCGACGACGCGATCTCGTTGGTTCGAATTGAAAAGGGCCATTGGCTGCTTGGCGTCCACATCGCCGACGTCGCGCATTTCGTGCCCCGGGATTCGGCGTTGGATCGCGAGGCGCGTGAGCGCGGCACCAGCGTCTATCTGCCGGACCGCGTTCTGCCGATGCTCCCCGAGCCGATTTCCAATCATCTGGCCAGTTTGCAGCCCGGACAGACTCGATTCTCCCGCACCGCGTGGATCGAGTTCAACGCCGAGGGCGTGCCGGTCCATACCGAAGTGCGTCGTTCGGCGATCCGCAGTTGCCGCCGCTTCACCTACGAGGAAGTCGACGAGTACCTCGCCGCGCCCGAGGCGTGGCGCTCGCGGCTTGATCCGGCCGTCCATGCGTTGCTCGAACGCATGCACACGTTGGCGATGATGCTCCGCGCCCGACGGCTCGAACATGGCGCCATCGAACTGGCCTTGCCCGAAGTGAAGTTGGAATTGAGCCGCGCGGGCCGAGTGGTCGGCGCGCGGCTGGAGAAGAATACCGCCAGCCATCAGATCATCGAGGAGTTCATGCTGGCCGCCAACCAAGCGGTCGCGACATTAGTCCACGACCGCGGTTTGCCGTGCCTGCGCCGCATCCACGAATCGCCCGATCCTCGCAAGCTGCAGGCATTGACCCGCTTTTGCCAGGAACTGGGCTTCGAGTGCGACAGCTTGGAAAGCCGGTTCGAAATCAAGCGGATCCTGGCCGCCGTCGCCGGACAACCGGCGGCGCGGGCGGTCAATTTCGCGGTCTTGAAAAGCTTTCCCAAGGCGCGTTACGGACCGGACGAGGAGGGCCATTTCGCCCTGCACTTCCAGCATTACGCCCATTTCACGTCGCCGATCCGCCGCTATCCCGACCTCGTCGTGCATCGACTGTTCGACCAGTTGGAAACCGGCCATCGGCCCCGTGAGTCGTTCGACGCGCTGCTTACGCTGGGCGAACATTGTTCCGAACGCGAGCAACGGGCCGAACGCGCCGAACGCGAACTGATCAAAGTCAAGTTGCTGGCGCACCTGGCCGAGCGGATCGGCGAACGCATGGAGGCTGTGATCACCGGTGTCGAACCGTTCGGACTCTTCGCCCAGGGCGTCGAATTGCCGGCCGAAGGACTCGTCTCGATCCAATCGCTCCTCGATGACATCTACGACTACGATGCCGACTCGCATAGCCTCACCGGCCGTCGAGCCGGCAACCGGTTTCAATTGGGCGACCCAATCCAAGTGGAAATCGCCCGCGTCGACGTCGATCGACGTACCTTGGAATTCCGCATTGTGCAACGCTTCGGTCGAGTGGGTCCACGCGGCAGCGCCGGCCGACGTCGGGGACGACATCGATGACTCGCGAAACGACTGACTCTTCCGACCCAGCTCCCGAATTGCCATACGCGTCCATCGATCCCGAAATGGAATTGGGCCCCGGACGCTCGCGGTGGCGGCTCATGGCCGTCGCCGTGCTCTTCGCGGCGGCCGCGACCGGCGTTGTGGCCGCGATCCAGTGGAAATGGCTGCGGCCCCAGGACGCCGGGAAATCGTCCACCGGCACGCAAGCTTCGGGCCCCCCATCCGCGAAGGATTCGACGACGCAAACCGGAGCTTCGAACGACGCGGCTTCCGGCAAGACGACCCAACAAGAGCCGGCCAAGTCGCTATCCGGCACGCAATCGCCGGCCCAAGCCACGCCAGGCGCGAGTGCGACAGGCGCGAGTGTGGAGGGCGCGAACGCGGCGGGTGACTGGTCCCGAGCGGAACGGTTGGCGGCGTTGTCCGCGGCCGCTCGGACGCGGCGGCCCGTCGAGGCGTTGTTGTTAGCGGTGGAGTCGGAGCGGGTGCTGGGCGAACGAGCGACCGATACGGTCGCGGGGATGGTCGAACAAGCGCTGCGCGACGCGGTGGACCATTGCTCGGGATTCGCCCTGGCGGGCCATCGCGAAACGGTGCGGCTGTTCGCCAGCAGTCCGGACGGCCAGCGGATCGTAACGGTCGCCGATCAAGTCCGCGGTTGGGAGCTTTCGCGGAATTTCGGACCGATTCCCGGGCCGCAAGGCTTCCGAGTTTTCGCGCTGCCAACCTCGCAGCCGATGACCTCGCTGCCGACGACGACGGCCGTGCGGTTCACATCGGATGGCGGAGGCGTGGAACTGGTGACGGCCGCTGGCGAGGTGTGGTGGTGGGAATGGTCGGCGCCAGAGCAGCCTGCGCGGATTGTGGCGTTGCCCGGCGTTCAAGGCCCGTTGCGGGCGGCCGTATTCTGCGAGTGGCCGGTGGCGGATTCGGCAGCGGCTCCGCCCGTTGCTACGGAGACCGCGTGGTTGACGACTTGCGACGCCCGCGGCGCCGTGGCGGTTTGGCGGATCAACGCGGGCGGCACGGTGGAACGCCGCGCGGCGTTGGCCAGCGGCGGCGTGCGGTCGCTGTCGCTCAGCGGCAATGGACGTTACCTCGCCACCGCGGGCGGGGTCGCGCAGGTGTGGGATCTCGCGTTGGCGAACGTTCCCCTGCGGGCCACACTGCTCGCACCCCAGCACTTCGAATTCAACCGGATTGCCGCGAGCATCGCCGGCGATTGGATCGCGGCGGTCGATGTGATGGACAACCTGTTTGTCTGGCGATGGCGGGACCGAGCGGCGGACGTGGACGCGTCGACGGCGCCGCCCGTGCCGACTCCGCGGGAGGACGCGGCGACAGGAGCAGCGACAACAGCGGCGACAGGAGCGGGAGAACGCGTGGCGGAACGCGTGGCGGTTCGGCCGGTGGTTGTCGATCCGCAGCCCGAGTTGGCGGAGGGGATTGGCGGCGCGGTGTCCGGATTGGCCATCGACCCCGAAGCGCGCTGGGTCGCCGTATCCAGTTTGGATCGCGCGGTACGCGTCTTTCATCTGGAGGCTGATAAACTCGAGCGCGCGGTTCTATCCCACAACGCGCCGGTGAGGGACATCACGGTTGGTCCGACGGGCGAGTGGCTTTTTAGCCGCTGCGAGGACGGCACGACGTTGGTTTGGGAGATGTCCGAGGAACGACTCTTCGATCCGCGGCTCAATTTGCGACCGTCCGCTACGCTCGGCGGAGTCGCGGGCGATCCGCGAGTCAGCGACGGCGCGAGTGGGCCTGCGGCTTCGGGTAGCGCTGAGGTTGCGGACGGTTCGCAGACTTCCCGCATCGCGAGCGGATTCAGCGGTTCGAGCGGCGCCGCGAGTCTGGTTTTCAGCAGGACAGGGGGCTGGTTGTCGAGCCTGGAGGGGGACGGCCAAGTGCGGGGCTGGGTGGTTGGGGCGGGGAATGGAGCCGGTGCGGGGCCTGTCGCCTTGCCGCTCGAAACCTTGTCGCTGCCCGGCGGTCCTTGGAAACCGCTCGCCTGGGCCGTTTCGCCCCGCGGCGACCGCGTGGCGGCGCTCATCGCCGGAAGCGCCGAGGCGGCGCGGTCGATCGAGGTCTGGCGGATCGACACGGGACGCGGCTTTGTGCTCGAACAGGCGCTGCGTGTCGACATGGCGCCAGCGGTCGCGAGCGCGTTGGCGGACGCCTTGCCATCACCCGGCTCCGTGGAGCTCGTTTTTTCGGGAACTGGCGATGCCCTCGCGTTGCTCGCGGCGGCGCCGGAGAACGGTTCGACGACCGCTGGTTCGACGACCGCTGGATCGGCGAACTCGCCAAGCCGAACGGCGACTGGTTCGCCGTCTTCGGCCGAGGGGATGATTGGCCACGTGAGCCTGTGGCGGATCACGGACACCGACTTGGCGACGCGGCTCCCGCGAGCGAGCGATTTCCAACTGTCCGAGCCGCTGCGCGATTTGCGGTTCGGCGCGAATTGGCTGTTGGGCCTGACGCCGAATGGCCGCCTGCGTATCTGGAGCCGCTCGGCGAACGGGCCTGTGCCCGCGAAGGATGACGGGGAGGCGTTCGTCGAACAACAGGTGGCTGCTCATGCGCCGGCCCGCGAGCTGCGGTTGAGTCCGCGCGGACAGCGGCTCGCGTTGCTCCATGAACCGCCGGCGAACAGGAACGCGGCGGCGGTGATTTCGGTGTGGGGACCGCCAGCGGAAGCGGTGGGCGAGTGGACGCAGACGGGAAGTTGGGAGTGTGCCACGGCGTTGCCCACGTTCGTGCTCGGCGATCGGTGGCTGATTGTCGGCGAACAGGTGGCCCCGGGCGACTCGCGGCTGCGCGGCTTCAGCGTCGCGGGCGGACCGGCGAAGCGGTGGGAATTGCGATACCCGGTTTTGCCCGAATTTCGCGTGAGCCGCGATGGCGAGCGACTCTTGGCGATCGCGGCAGGCGTGGCGCGTTTGTACGAAGTCGCGGAGGCGCCCCGCGAGCGGGCAGCCGTGCGGCTGTGGGCGGACGCCATCGGCGGCCTTCAGGGCGACTCGGATGCGGCTGCGTCGGTGGTGGACACCGGACAGGCGGGCGAGCGTCCACGGGTGTGGTCATGGAGTCCGGATGGCCGCTGGTTCGCGGTGGTCGACGGGGGAGCGGTGGTTTGGTGGGATTTCGATGCCGGGGCCGTTCCGCCGCGGCAGACAGCCGAGTTATCGCTGGAACAATGCCAGCGATTGTTTTTCGATTCCCATAGCGACTTTTTCATCGCCTTGGACGAACGCGGGGTAGCGCGAGTGTGCCCGACGCGGCGCGGCGACTGGGTGGTGGCGGCGCGGCGGGCGGCGGGCCGCAACTTCACGCTTGCCGAATGGGA
>JBIKVL010000191.1:0-7050 GCA_044356875.1 Pirellulaceae bacterium
TGCCAGGTTGCGAGATCCAGGAGCCGAACGACCTCGAGTTCTTCTTTCTGAATCGAATCGAGGGCCGGACCGGCCGCCCACACCGCTCCACCACCGCTTGGGACGATCCCTGGAACCTCCGCCACACTTTGCGATTCGAATCGCGCCACATCTGCGGTCCCGTCGGCTTCAGCGACTTCTCCCATAAACCGCTCTCGGATAGTCCACAGCCAAAGCCGCAGGCCGCCGCTCAACGGAGTTCCCGCCGATGACCCGCCGACGCCGCGTTTCGCCGACCCGCCGTCGCGGGCTCGCCCTGACGGGCGCCGATCAGTTGGGCGCCCGTCTGCTGGGTGCCCATCTGCTGGGTGCCAGTCTGCTGGGCGCCAGTCTGCTGGGCGCGCCTGGAGTTGCCTGGCCCTTCTTCGTCGCCAACGCGTCGGCCGACGAAACGACGATTCTCAGTCTGCCGCTCTCATCAAGGCTCACGGCCCAACCACCCGGCGCCTCGTTGCGAACTTCCTCACAACGAGTCGCTACGGTCTCCGAAAGCGATGCCGATAGCGGCGAGATCCGCCCAGCGGCCAACAACTTCGCCCCGTCAGCGACATCAACCGGGGCGGCATCCGCCGGGGCGGCATCCACCGGGACGGCGGCGAACGGGGCGGCGGCGAACGGGGCGGCGGCGACGGAACTGTCCACCGAGTCCGCGTCGGATTCGCCCGCCACGGTCCTCGCGATCTCCATCGTGAACCGTCCCGAGTCGCCGACGGCACAAGCGTCCGCCGATGAATCCCCGGCCAATAGTCGCGGCGGAAACTTCGAACGCTCCGTACTGCGTGAGACGCCGTCCGCTCGTCCACCTGCGGCACCGGCAGCGGCGCCAGTCCCGTCCCGTTTACCACCCGTCACCGACCTCTCCTCGGTGCCGCCACCGGTCCGTCCGGTCCGCCTTCCGCCGATCGAGTCGACCGGGACGCTGCCCTATGGCGATTACCAGCGGTCGCCCGTACAAGTTCGCGGGGAAGCGATCCCCGCACCGACGCGAAGCGGCGGTCAGTTGCCCCCTCCCTACCCGTCCCGCTTGCCGCAAACCAACTCAACCCCAGGCATGCCCGCGAGCGCTCAAAAGGGCGAAGACCCATCATCGTCCGATTGGGTTTCCTCACGCTGGCATCGTTTCAAGGCCCAAGCTCAATACGACTTCTGGGGATATCCGGAACATTTTTGCGAACGGCCGCTGGGATTGCCCAATCAGATGGCGTACCAGGCGATGGTGGACAACGCCCGTGACGATCTCTTGGTGTTCCACCAGTACGACTTTCACGACGGACAAATGGAACCGGCCGCCAACCTGAACGTGGCTGGGATGCGCCGCATCGACCGCGTCGCGGACCTGCTGAGTCGTCAAGCGGGCGGTTCGACGGTGATTGTCGAATTTGTGCCGGAGCAACCCCGTCTGACTGACGCCCGCCGCGAGGAAGTCGCTGCTCAACTCGGCCGCTACGGACTGCATGAACCGGCGGTGCGCGTGGCGATCGGCCGGGCTCGTCGCGGTATTTCGGGGCGGGAAGCGCAAGGCATTCAACGCACGTTCGATCGGATGACCGGCGCTTCGGGCTTGAGCGGTGCGTCCAGCGGCATGAATTCGATGGGATCGGGAATGAATTCGATGGGCGGCGGCATGGGATCCGGCGGGATGAGTGGCGGGACCATGTCCGGCGGGATGGGCGTCAATCAGGGTTCAGGGATGATGGGAACCGGCGCGGGAGGCGTCAATGGAAACTCCGGAGCCTACGGGTACTAACGCGACGAGCGGCGATTCGGCCTGCCGCGTCCCTCGGCGAAGCCGCCGTTTCTGGCGGTTCGACGAAGCGCGCATCGGCGTTTTCCGAAGGTCGCTGCATCTAGCGTGTTGCGCGGCCGCGCTTACCGCCGCTTCCGGGTGTTCCTCCACCAACGGGCCAAGTTCCTGGCGTTGGCCCTGGCAATCCGCCACGCCAGCAGCGCCCGCCAATCCGTTCGTTGCGAACGCCGGCAAGCCTGGATCCGTTCCCTTCGGAGCACAATCATCGCTGGCAACTGCGGCGGCGACCGAGTGGCCCGACGAGAAGCGGGCCGCTCGGGACCTCAAACTGGCGCTCGCCCAAATGCTGGAACAGCAGGGCTCGGCGCCGGAAGCGATCGAAGCCTACGAAAACATTCTCCGTTCCGAACCCCAAAACACGGCGGTCGCGCACCGGCTCGCCGTGCTGCTCGATAAGACGGGACAGCCGAAACGCGCCGAACCCTACTACCAGGTTTGCCTGCGGGCGACGCCCGCGGACCCCGACCTGCTGTCCGATTTCGCGTACCACTGCTACCTCGAACGCCGTTGGGCGGAAGCGGAAAGCCACTTCCAACGGGCGTTGGCGATCGATCCTCGACACGTCCGGGCCCGCAACAATTTGGGCTTGGTGCTGGCCCGCACCGAGCGTCCCCGGGAAGCGTTCGACCAGTTCGCCGGCGGCGGTTGCTCGACGGCCGACGCCCACGCCAATGTCGCCTTCGCGTTGGCGGCCGAGGCGCGGTTCGACGACGCCGAGCGGGTTTACCACATCGCCCTGCAGGCGGATCCCCAACACCAGCGGTCCCGTGACGGACTCGCCGCCCTGCGGCAGGCTCGGCGGGTCGCCGCCGCGCCACGCCTCGACGCGCCTCACGCCGACGCCCAACGCGCCGAGACGCTCCGGGCCAGCGTGCCGGCCAGCGGCGGCCCAGTGCTCCGCTAGCGGCCCCGTTCGTCCCCGGCGTTGCCGCCAGACTGGCCGTCAGACTGGCCGCCAGCCTGGCTCGTAGACAGGCCGACAGCCTTACCGCCAGACTGGCCATCGACTGCGTTCACCGCCACGTTCACCGCCGCATCCCCCGCTTTCAGCCGCCGCAGCGACTCGGCGGCCGGCATTCGTTTGTAATAAGGATCAAGCGGATAACAGCCGGAGATCAAGCCTTTGCGCGGCCCCGTCGTGCAATCGCTGAACGTGCGGCACACTAGCTTTCGACGCAGTTGGCCCATTTGTAAACAATCGGCCGGAAGCTCGGGATAAGACAGCACGACGCGACCCAGTCCCACGCTGTCCACCCAGCCGGCCCGCACGACCGCCTGCGCGACATGCGGCAAATAATCTTGTAAATAAGAATAGCCCGTGCCCACGATCGGCATCGAGGGAAACGCCTCTTTGCACTTTCTCACGGCCTGGATTTGTCGAACCACCCCGACCAGCGGATCTTCGGGCGGCTGATAGCCATCGCTGGGGGGAAAAGCGGCTGGCCGTTGAATATGGGGATTGTAGTAAGGACTGCCGCACGACAAATTGACGGCGACGACTCCCAGGCGTTCGAGTTCGCCGACCAGACGTAAAGGCTCGGCGAGGTCGAGTTCCAACGGATTGGATTCATTGACGCCAAAGCCGTATTGGTACGGCAACATTGCATGGAAATCGCTTGGCCGCCCGGGTCCCGCCGCCGCCTCGAACGGGATCATGTCGAAAAAGCTCAGCCGCACCCCGATCATCAACGTCGGCCATTCCTCCCGAACCCGCTCGATGATCGTTCGCAGCAGTCGCGTGCGGCCCGCGAAATCGCCGCCATAGGGCCCGGGCCGCCCGCGTGCGCCGAGGAATTCGTGCAATAAATAGCCATGACACGCCTTGATGTCGACGAAGTCGAAACCGACTCGGACCGCTACGCCGGCCGCCGCCACATAGCGGTCGATCAAGCCTTCCAAATCCCGGTCGGTCCAGATCGGCCGATCATCGCCCGCTTCAATCCCGCAGCGGCGATCGAGCAGCGGATGCCGCCACGCGGTCCGCGGCCGCAGCGGCCCGGGTTCCGGTTTCGAGTAGCGTCCGGAATGGGTCAACTGCAACCCGCACAACCAATCGTCCACGGATCCGAAACGCTCGCGGTGCGCTCCCCGAGCCGTCTCGAGCAGCCGCCGCAAGCCGCCTTCGTTGTCCGCCGTCGCCAACGTCTGTCGAGGATTCGCCCGACCGTCCGGCTGCACGGCCGCCGCCTCGCCTCCCCAGAGCCACTTCGCGCCGCTCAGGCCGAAATTCCGCCAGCGCCGCAACGTGTGTTCCGAAGGCGCGCCGTCCAGTTCGGCGTCCCACCCTTCCATCGGATGAATACACCAGCGGTTCCCCACTTCCCGGCCGCCAATCGCCAGCGATCGAGCCAGCGGCGATTGCTCGGCCGCCGTCAGAATCCGGTCGTCAACCGGCAACTCCAACCCCAGTTCCGACAGCCGTCCCCGCAACGAATCGCTCGTCTTCAGCTGAGCGACCTTTACCCACGCATCCGCCATTGTTCCGCACTCCATCCCAACGCAGCTTCCCGCTTCCCTTACGCTCAATCCGCCGCTTTGCGGGATTCAGGATGCGTGTCGTCCGCGGGCCGCATTCGCGAGTGCAACAGCACAAAACGCCGTTCCTGCCCGTCGCGTTCGAACACAACCGTCCCCTGGCGTCGCAATCCCGAGCGGCTCAGTTCCACGACCGTCCCTATGCCATACTCGGGGTGCCTCACCCTCATTCCCTTGCGATACAGGTCCGGCGAAAACGGACGTTCTCCCGTGGCGCCATCACGCGCCAAGTCAGCCGCCGATTTGAGCCCGGCAATGCCTGGCGCCACCGTCGCCTTTCGCGGCGTCTGAGCGTCGGGAAGATCGGCGACATCGGCCAAGTCACCCCGGCGTTCGTGACGGACGTCCTCGCGATCGGCCTTCGCGGAGTTGTTTTTGACGTTGTTGTTGTCGTTGTTGCGGCTGTTGTCGGCGTTGGCGTCGGCGTTGCGGTTGTGGTCGGCAGCGTGATCGTCGTGATCAGCGTCGTGGTTGTCGGCGTGATCGGCGTCGTGGTCGTCGGCGTCGTGGTCGTCGGCGTCGTGGTCGTCGGCGCCTGCGGCGTCTTGAAAATACGACGAATCGTCATCCAACGCCGCATCCTGGCCGTCGCGGCCACCGCGTCGTCCCCACGGAGCGTTCCCGGCCATGTCGTCGTCGTCGAACAGCGGGCCGTGGACTTCCATGGATGCGCGTGGCAGTTCCATCAAGAAAGAACTGGGGATGACGGGCCGCGTCAGGCCGCGATTCATGCGGTACTGGGAAAAGCTCAAATGCAGTTCGTCCTCTGCCCGGGTGATCCCGACAAACAGCAGCCGCCGTTCCTCTTCCAACTGCGCGTCGTCCTTGAGACTGCGTTCGTGCGGCAGAATCCCTTGTTCCAGGGCGCAGAGGAACACGACGGGAAACTCGAGCCCCTTGGCGGCATGGAGCGTCATGAGCGTGACTTTGTTCTGGTCGATTTCCAGCGCGTCGGTGTCGGCGACCAGCGCGGTCTGTTCGAGGAACGCTTCGAGCGGCGCGGACTGGGGATTGGCGAGGTCGAATTCCCGGGCGGCGGAGACCAGTTCGTCGACGTTCGCCACGCGTTCGACATCTTCCTCGTCCTTCGATTTCTCCAGTTCGGCGCGGTATCCGGTGGCTTCGATCACCTCGGCCAGAATCTGTTCGATCGAGGCGGTCGCCGCCTTCCGCAGGCGGTCGAACAGGGAGACGAACCGCGCGAGGCTCATCGACGCCTGGCCGGCCAGTCCGATCGCCGAGCCGCCGCGGCGGACGGCGTCGATCAGCGTCAAGCGGTTGGCGGTGGCGTAATCGGCCACCTTGCGGACAGTCGTCTTGCCGATGCCGCGGACGGGCGTGTTGATGATCCGCAGCAAGGCGGCGTCGTTGGCGGGGTTGTTGACCAAATGCAGGTAGGCCAACAAATCCTTGACCTCTTTACGCTGGAAAAACTCCAGCCCTTGGACAACTTGGTACGGGATGCGGTGCCGGTGCAATGCCAGTTCGATTTGGCGGGACAACGCGTTCATCCGGTAGGCGATCGCGAAATCCCTTGGCTGCCGCCGCTTCGCGCGGATGTCCGCCGCGATCCGCCGCGCGATCAAGTCGGCCTCGTCGTTCGCCGACGGGCAGCAGACCAGCCGCACCGGCTCGCCCGCCGCGCGTTCGGTCAGCAACACTTTCGCTTTGCGGCGGGAATTGTGCCGAATCAGCGCGTCGGCCGTTTCCAGAATATTCGGAGTGCTGCGGTAATTCCGTTCCAGCTTGACGACTTTGACCCGCGGATAATCGTGCTCGAACTCCAAAATGTTCGACAAGTTCGCGCCGCGCCAGCCATAGATCGACTGGTCGGGGTCGCCCACGACCGCCAAATTCGGATGGTCGACCGACAACGCGCGGACAATCGCGTACTGGGCAAGGTTCGTGTCCTGGTACTCGTCGACCATGATCTGGCGGTAGCGATTGTCGAGCGACCGCCGCAAATCGGGCTGGTCGCGCAGCATCAGCGCCACGTGCATCAGCAAGTCGTCGAAGTCGACGCAGTTGGCCGCCAGCAACCGCCGCTGATACAGCGGGTAGACCCGCTCGACGATCGCCTTCCAAATCCCCGTGCCGGCTTGTGGGTACAGCGCGGGATCGATGAGTTGGTTCTTCGCCCAACTGATCGCCTGTCCCAGCTTATCCACGGTCACCATCGCTTCCTCGACGCCGGCTTCCGCCATCGCCGCGCTCAGCACCTTGCGGCTGTCGTCGATATCGAGGATCGAGTAATTTTCCTGAAGGCCCACAAAATGGGCGTGCTGGCGGAGCAACCGCGAGCAAAAGCGATGAAAGGTTCCCACCCAGACGGAAGGGTCGGCGCCGAGTTTCGCGACACGGTTCCGCATCTCCTCGGCCGCCTTGTTCGTGAACGTCAACGCGAGCACCTGCCGGGGCAAAACCCCGAGTTGCAATAGATGGGCGATGCGGTAGGTCACCACCCGCGTTTTTCCGCTGCCGGGACCGGCGAGTATCAACAGCGGACCGTCGACATGTTCCGCCGCCGCACGCTGCTCGGCGTTGAGCGAATCGAGTAGATTGGTCATGGCCGCCAGTATAACGATCCTTTCGCGTTCCGATTCCCTAGGCCGCCCGTCCAGATCCGACCAACCGGGTAAGCGTCCGGCGGACCAACCGGGACAACGCCG
>JBIKVL010000192.1:0-7035 GCA_044356875.1 Pirellulaceae bacterium
GTTTGATTGTCGGCACTGGCCGCTACGAATCGCTGGAGATGATGCGCGATTCCCTCGATCTCTCCGGCGCCGACTGCGTCACGGTCGCTGTCCGCCGCGAACGACTGTACGACGGCGCCGGAAAGAATCTGCTCGACTTCCTCGACCTCGCCCGCTACACGCTGTTGCCCAACACGGCCGGCTGTTACACGGTGGTCGATGCCGTCCGCTGCGCTCGGCTCGGCCGCGAGATACTCCGGGACCTCGATAACCCCGGAGCCGATTGGGTGAAACTCGAAGTGCTCGGCGATAGCAAGTCGCTGTTGCCCGATCCGGTCGCCACCTTGGAGGCCACGGAAAAACTGGTCGCCGACGGCTTCCAGGTGCTCTGCTACACCAGCGACGATCCGGTCATCGCCAAACGCCTGAAAGCGGCCGGCGCGGCCGCCGTCATGCCCGCTGGCAGCCCCATCGGCTCGGGCCAAGGCGTGCTCAACCCAAACAATATCCGGATCATCCTCGAATACCTCAAAGACGGCGATCCGTTCTATCCCGTCATCATCGACGCGGGTGTCGGCACCGCGAGCGACGTGGCGTTCGCGATGGAACTGGGCGTGGATGGCGTGCTGCTCAACACGGCCATCGCCCATGCCCGCGATCCGCTCGCCATGTCCCGCGCCATGCGGCTCGCCTGCGACGCCGGCCGACTCGCCTACCTGGCCGGCCGCATCCCCAAACGGCTCTACGCCACCGCCAGCAGTCCCGTCGATGGCCAGATCGAATCGCGACCGCGTTGGGCGCCGTGAGGCTAGTTGCTAGTTGCTAGTGGTTCGTGGTTCGTGGCTAGTGGTCAGTGGTCAGTGGTCAGTGGTTAGTGGGCGGTGGTTAGTGGGGGATGGTTTGGACGGGGGAATGACTCACCCGCGAGGCTGCGATGGGTGGGTGGTGCGCTTTCAGGTCGGCGATTCAAGCTTTGGATGGGTGCGATGACGAGACTTCGGCGATTCGATATCGAACGGACGGGATTGGCGGCGGTTTGGCGGGTGGGGACCGCAGTAATGCTGATCTGCGCGGTGCTGGCGTTCTCGCCGTCGGCGGGGGCCGATGAGCCTGCGAAGGCGGGCGGGCCGGCCGAGAAGATGGTGAGCCAGGCGGCGGTTGCTGTCGTGGAACTGGTAATCGACTACGGCGATGGCGTGGAAAAGCGGTTCACACAACTGGGCCATCGGTCCGGGCTCACAGTGCTGGAACTCCTGCAACTGGCCACGCGCCATCCCCGCGGCGTGCGTGTCGAACATCGAGGAAAAGACGATACGGCGTTCGTGACGCAAATCGATGATCTGCGGAACGAGGGACGCGGGCGCAACTGGACCTACCGGGTGAATGGCAAACGAGCCGATCGGGGCGCGGGTGTCTATCCGCTAACGGCCGGCGACAAAGTCGTCTGGACGTTCGGCGGCTAGCTCAGCGCTCGATATCGGGGTCCGAAACGCCCCGAAGATATTCGGCCAGCCGCGCTTGGATGTCGACGAGCTGTTGCCAATGTTCGGCCGCCATGACCACTCGAGTGGCCTTGGGATCCGGGTTCGCCGCGCGAATCAACTCGCGGATCCGCAGATGGAAATAGTCGAGCACCTCGGCCAATTGAGCCGCTTGTCCAGGCGATAGGCGTGACGGCAGGTCTGGCGGTTCGAGTCGAAAGAGTTTGGCCTGCAGGTCATCGTCGTGCGGATTCAGATCGAACTGCCCGCGACCCTCGCGCGATCCGACCGAACCTTCGCTCGCTTTCGACGCCGGCTGTTCGCCCCGCAGCCGCGCGAACCGCAACGCGATCTCGTCTCTTGAGCCGAACCGCAGCAACGAACGGCCGATCGTGATGATGTCGCCGTAGCGGAGAATCCGCAACTTGATGTCTTCGCCGTTGACCTTCGTTCCGTTCGTGCTCTGCAGATCGGTCAACACCAGCCGCTCGTTGTCCTCCTGGATCTTGATATGAAATCGGCTCACTCGCTCATCGTTCAATTGCACGTCGTTCCCCTCCTCGCGACCAATCGTCACGGGGGGACGTAGATGAGTGAACAGACGCCCGCGATCAGCGCCGTCAAGAACTTGAAGCGTGATGAGCGACATCGACTTCTTTTCTCGATTCCGGGATTCCATGTTGCTATAGCATCCGTTTTTACGAGCGGGAAAGTCAAGCGTATCGCCCACAATGTCTGGCTGGATTTTGGGCGTCTGGTCGGCCTGTGCCGTTTGAGCCGTATCTGGCCAGTTGCCTGGCTGCTGATTGGCTGGCTGCTGGCTGGCTGGCTGCTGATTGGCTGGCTGCTGGTTGGCTGGAGGCTAGGGGCTAGGAATCGCTAACCGTTCGCCACCGAGCAACCCTGGCAGTCTACCGCCGGTTCAAGGCGTTGGCTCAGGTTGACGCGCTCGAGGCGTTGTCTGCGAGCGGGAAAGCAATGCGAGCAGTCGCTGAGGCGTTCCAAGTCCCACAAGTCGGCGAACACTCGGCCGCGGCCCCAGCCGACGGCTTCTTCGAGCACCCGTTCCAGTGACCGCAACTGGGGCGGCGCGAACCATCCCTCGGTGACGCCTTGTTCCATGACGCCATTCCCCGCCCGCGTGGGGATCACCGCCGCGACCCGCGTTCGGCAATCGAAGGCGAAGGCGATCGATTTCAAAGCCCACTCGACCCCGGCCAGCTCATCCAGCAGTGGCGGCCGCAGCATGATGAATGTCCGAACCGCGATTCCGCTGGCGACCAGTCGCCGGGCGGTTGCGGCGTAGTCTTCCACGGTTAGATGCTTGTTCAATGCGGCGAGTGCCTCCGGGTGAACGGTCTCCAACCCCAAGGCGATTTCCAACGTTTGATGGGGGGCCAGGCAGCGACGAAAGCGCTCGACATGCGGACCGCACAGCCGCGGGTGGTTCTCGACGATCACCGTTTCGAAACCGGCGACCAATGCGGCGATCGCGGGATAGTCCTCGACTGGCACCGAGCGCGGATCAAAGAAATTTCCGCTGTTGTAAAGCTTGATGTGGCGGGCTGGAGGCAGTTCCGCCAAAGCGTTGGCGATCTGCTCGGGGATCGCGCCGAGCGGTGTGGGTTCGTCGAGCGTGTGCTTCCAGAGATCGCACATCAGGCACCGGAAGCGGCATTCGCTGTTCGTCAAGAACAGCGTTGCCACCGGTTCTGGCATGCCGGAGGGGGAATGCTCCCATTCCACCAATGACGCATACACCCGCCGTGGATTTACGGCGGCTTTGGGTGGCCGGGCCGCAAGAATCCGGCGTTCGGAAATCATGCCATGCCTCGCGAGTCTCCCTCAACGGCGCCCGCGAGGCGCGGATGGCATGGGGCGAGTGGGCGATAGCCAATCGATAACGCGGTCAAAAACCCACCACTCCGCGAACAGCAGCGCGATCGGCATGGCGAATACAAACGTTTGGCTGATCCGTGGCGACTCGAACCATTCCGAGAAAACTTGCAGCCACTGCACGGCCATCAGAGCGAACAAGCAGTTGGGCGCCAGGAGCACTCCCGATACCACGACCGTCCAAACCAAATGACCCACTCCGCTGCGTCCGCGGGAACTCGAGGCGCTTTTTCGATCGCGTGGGGCTGCTTGGAGGGACTGAAGGTGGTGCGGATCGCTCGATGCCATGGCCGATTCCCAACGCTCAACTTAGGCCAACGGCGCCGTCAAAGCGGCCTCCGCGTCGAGCAACCCTTGGCGGGCCTCAGCCCCGTCCTCGGCGCTCCGTAGTCCCTGCAACACAGCCGGGTCGTTGATCAGCCGCGCCAGCCGAGCGAGCACCCACAGGTGCGAACGCTCGTCTACGGAGCAGATAAGGAAGAAGATATCGGTCAAGCAGCCACGCGGATGTCCAAACGGCAGTCCTTGGTGTGTCCGCGCCAGCACCAAGAGCGGTTGCGCGAGAATGCCGGGGATCGGACGCGGCGGGTGGAGCAAGGCGACGCCATTATCAAGCGCCGTCGAATCGCTCGCCTCGCGAGTCCGAACCGCCGCCTCCATTTTGTCGGCGTCCCACAACAGGCCGGTGTCGGAGGCCAACTGGACGAGCGACGTGAGCACCGAATTTCGAGTGCGGGCGGCCAGTGGAACTCGAACTCCCTCTGGCGGCAGGATCTCCGCGATCGATCGCAACGGCTCGCTCGCGTCATCCACGGGCTCGCCGAGCCCAGCCTCGCCGAGCACCGCTTCGAACGACGCCAATTCATCGCCAGACCCGCTGCGGATCCGTTCCTCCCACCACAAGTGGATGTCGGCGCGGGCAAACCGCCATTGCCCGCCCACGCGACGGCCGGGCAACTTGCCCCGCTCGGCGAGCCGCGCGACGACGGCGCGGTCCATCCGCAGATGGCGGGCTAAACTTTCGATATCGAAGTCCGAGCGAGTCATAGCCCTGTAGTATTGGACAGTTATCGCGGCTTGTCCAGTACAACCGACAAACTCGCCGAGCCCCTGTTCGCATTATTCCGTTGAAATCGGTTTGGCGCCGAGCATCGCTTTGAGTTGTTTGACGGTATTCGCGTGTTTCGGATCATCCGCGAGATTTCGCAATTCTCCCGGATCCTCGGAATAGTCGTAAAGTTGGACTCCGCGTTTCCCGCCATCCCATTCGGTGTAGCGGTAGCGTTCCGTCCGGACCGAATAACCCATGAACCAATCGCGTTTCGCCAATCGCTCGCCGGTGGCTGTGGGCGTGTTGCGGCTGACTTGCGTTCGCGCGGGCCGGTCCCATGCGGCGGCGGGGTCCTCAAGTAGCCGCTTCAGACTCACTCCGTCGGTGGCGGGCGCTGGCAAGCCAGCGAGGTCGGCGAGTGTCGCGTGCAAGTCCACCAGTTCGACCGTTCGCCCGCACGCCTTGCCGTTGCCCGCCGCCCGTGGGTCGTAGATGATCAGCGGCACGCGGGCTGAATTCTCAAAGAGGCTCATCTTCTGCCATAAACCGTGCTCGCCCAGGTGATACCCGTGGTCGCTGATGAAGACGACGATCGTGCGATCGGCGAGCTTCAAGCGGTCGAGCGCGTCGAGCAGCAGGCCGACTTGGTCGTCCATGAACGTCGTCGAGGCGTGATAGGCCTGCAACGCTTGGCGACGCAGCGCGTCGGTCAGCTGTTCCTGTTCCTTTTTGTGGCTCAGGAACGCCGCCGCCGGATGCTGCTGCCAGTGCCCCTCTGGAACCGTCGGCAACCGCATCTCGCTGACGGGAAACATTTCAAAATAGTTCTTGGGCGCCACGTACGGCGTGTGAGGTCGGAAAAAGCCGCATGCCAGAAAAAACGGTTTGCCCGCCGACGCCTCCAGCAGCTTGATCGTTTCACCCGCCGAGAGACCGTCGGTTTGCTCGGCGGCGGTCCCATCGGCGGCGAGCCAACTGAGCGTGCCGCCGTACCGCGCGGAACCTTTGGCGGATGGATTCAGCGAGAAGATCAGGTCGCGTTCCTCATCGTCCTTGTCGCGTCCACGAGGATTTACCGTCTTCTGCCACGAGGGCGGATCGTCGAGCCCGTCGGTGCCGATCTGTCCGGGCACTCCGTAGTGGTATAGTTTGCCAACGCGGGCGACGACATAGCCAGCCTTCTGAAACGTTTGCCCCAGGCTCTGCACGTCCGGGGCGTTCTTACGAAACTGCGTGGCGTTTTCGTAAACACGGAGCGTATCGGGGCGAAGGCCTGTCAGAAATGACGCTCGGCTAGGATTGCACAACGGAAACTGGCAATATGCGCGATCGAATCGCACGCCTTTGCGAGACAGCCGATCGAGATGCGGCGAACGCCCTTGCGGACTGCCGTAGCAGCCGAGCGCGTTGTTGGTCAGGTCATCGGAGACGATGAGCAGCACGTTCGGCCGCTGCGGTTCCGGCGCCGCGGCCATCGCCACCGACCCATGGCCGCTCGCGAGGATCGCGAGGTTTGCCATGCTCGCCACGATCAACGCCGCCCGCCACGCCCAGTCGGCAAGCCAACTGGAATTCGCCTGCGTGCCGCGCCACCATCGCGTCCCTGTTCGCTCACCCGCCATGAATCCGCCCTCCAAAAGCCCGAAGCTCAAAGCCCAATGGCCATTGTCCCGTTGTTCCAACGAACTGGTCGTTGTCCTTGGCGGCAGAATATACCGCGAGCTATCCCGCCACGGTACGGATCACCGTGTCCGCTACACGCCCCGCCCGATGGACTTCTTTAGCGGAGCGGCGTAAGCCGCCCGGCGCGTGTGTGTTTAGCGGAGCGGCGTAAGCCGCCCAACGCGTGTGTGTTTAGCGGAGCGGCGTAAGCCGCCCGGTGGAACTGCGGTCACTCGAAGGCGGTCCGCATCTAACGTGGACCTGTCTCATCGATCATTATTTTTGGGCGACCGAAAAAATAGTTTCCCTAACGGCATGTCGAATAGAACGGATCTCGCGTCTCGCCTCTCCCGAGTCGTAGCTAGTAGCGCCCTAACTTGCATTGTGGCCGGTCCACCGCGGCAGCTTCTCGATTGTTTCGCCTCTTCAGGGCTTTGTGGATGTTTGGTTTAGGCCAAGTTTTAGGGGCCTTGAGATCCCAGGGCGGCGCGTCGCGGCTGCGCCTTGACGCTCTGCCCTGGGCTAACCTGTGAATGCCCCTTCGGGGCGAGAAGACCAGCTGACCGCATCGCAGAACCGCGAAAGAGTCGCCGTGCCCCGAAGGGGCCGCAACAAGCTAGCCCAGGGCAAAGCGAAGCGGCGCAGCCGCGTCGCGTCGCCCTGGGTTATCAGACACACCCGCGATCCGTCGCCCTGAAGGGGCAGAACAGACTAGCGGCTCCGTCTAAATCTCGCATCCAGGTTCGCACTGGTCACGAGCACGAGCGAAAACAAACCGGCGGAGCCCGGTATCCATGGCTCGCGGTTACTTTGCGGTTAGGCCGACGTGTTTCAGCGAAAGCCGAGCCCTCGCCTGCAGCAGCGCGAGAAAATTACCGACACGTCGATAGCTTTCCAGTCGCTCGTGCTCCTCTGGCGAGAGTTGACCACGGTTGTTCTTGTCCGCTAACTCGAGCAACTGGGTTG
>JBIKVL010000193.1:0-7018 GCA_044356875.1 Pirellulaceae bacterium
TCCCGCCCTTTACATGAAGGAAAACATGGAGGGCAGCTTGGCGGGGGGGCAGTTGGGCATCACCCTCGTCGGTGCCATCGCCGCAGCTACGGGAGGAGCCGGTGCCGAGGAAAACATTGCCCCATATTTCCAGCAGTTGTTCGGCCTCTCCTCCGGTGTGGCCGAGGTGCTGGCAATCGCCGCCGTGGTCGCCCCGCTGACCGTCGTGACCATCATCTTCGGGGAACTCATCCCGAAGGTGTTCGCCCTCCGCAACAGTGAGTGGGTCTGCCTGCGGCTGTCCCCGCCGATGCAGTGGTTCGTATTCGCCGTCTGGCCGATGGTGTGGGCGTTGGAGGCCGCTGTCACTGGGCTGATGAGCTTCGGGGAGAAGCACCTGAAGGGGCGGTTGGGTGCGACCAAGAGCGAGGCGTCGGAGCTTCATGAACTCCGGGCGAGCGTGGCGTTGGCCCGCACTTCCCGGCTGATCGGTCCACAGGAGGAGAGGATCATCCTCGCCGCCGCCGCCCTGTCCCACCGGCCCATCCGGGAGATAATGCTGCCGGCCAATTTCATTAGCATGTTGGACGTGAACTTGTCCGTCGCAGACGCCATGATCTCGGCCCACCTCGACATGCACACCCGGTTCCCAGTGACGGAGCGGCCTAGCGACCCCCAGGGGATCACCGGCTACGTCAACTTCAAGGACATCGTGACGCTCCTGCGGCTGTCCCCCACCGACGCGTCCGTGCGGGGGATCGTGCGGGAAATTCCCAGCCTGCTCTCCGGGAACTCGGTGGCGTCGTGCTTGGAGCGGCTAATCCGAGAGCGGACGCACATCGCCCTTGTTCGGGATGACGCTGGCATGGTCATCGGCATGGTCACTTTAGAGGACATCATCGAGGAACTGGTCGGAGACATTGAGGACGAGTTCGACAGCTTGCCCATCCATATCGTCAAGGCCGGGGCCGGGTGGGTGGTCGGCGGCGGGGTTAAGCCGGACACGTTGAGGACGGCGACCGGCCTTCAGCTTCCAACCGCAACCGGCGACGAGGAGCCGATACGTCACTTGAGCGATTGGGTTGTGCGAAACCTCTCGCAGCCACTGCGGGGCGGGGAGGTGATCGAGCGAGATGGCGTCAGGCTGGTCGTCCGAAAAGTGCGGCGTCAGATGGTACAAGAAGCACAAGTGCAGGGCCGCATTACATCGGCCTGAGTCGACACGACGGAGGGCAATGCAGGATTGGTGACCGTGTGACGGCCAATTGTCATTTCTAACGGGACGTCCCCTGCCGCGAACCAGAGCGGCGCCTGAAGCCGCCGCACTCCAAGTACCGCTAACGCCCCGCCTGCCGCGATCGCTGAACGTTTGAACCTCGAATCGGCCCGCTGACCAAAAGGACGGCCCCGCAAATGAGACCCTTTTTCCCGCCAAATGAGACGTGCCCCCTTTTCCTTACTCTTTCCATCCACCTCCCACCCGCCTCGGGCGTTCAGAGTTCCCGATGCGCTGCGCTAACTCGGCTGAGCTTTCGTTGGCGGTTCGCTTGGGACAGTTCGAATTCATAGGCCATGCGCTGCGCCCGATCCCATGCTCCTTGGCGGGCTATCGAGATAATACCTTGAAAGTGTCTTGCTTCCGCCGGGGACATGGCGTCCTCCCGGCAGCGCTGTTGAATGGCACGTTCCACTCCGGCCAAGTAATCGTCGCGCTGTGCGGAAACGGCGGTACGGAGCAGTTGAATGTATTTCAAATTGTCGAATTCGACCGCCGGCGGCCGGTACCACCATTGGTAGAGCCACCAACCGGCGAGGCATAACCCGGCGCCCGCCACCACCGCCAGCCGGACTTTTCGAACGCGCCGGGACATATTGCGAACTCCGGGGGAACAACCTCTCTCAAAACCTCAGCCGTCGCTTGGCTCTCCGAGTCGGGCCGAGATTGTGCGTGAGGCGCTAAGCTAATAATTGCCCACCGCGTCGCCCATGGCACGGCTGGACAGGGCGGCCCAGGTGGGCTGATGGATGAATTGCGACACAAACCGCACACTGCCGTCGCCGAGCGCGACATTGGCGCCGCCGGGATGCTCGGCGTACATCTGGCACACATGGCATAATGGGCTGTTGGGCGGATGGATGGGAGCAAAGCCTGTGAGGGGATCGACTTCATCCGGCGCGGGGCCGCTATGCACGTTGACCAGCGTGGCGGCCTCGTCGCATTGCGAGTGGGGGAAGCGTGCCGGATTGGTAGGACACACGAGTGCCCCGGACACGACACCCACCCAGGTTTTTCCGCTCAGCACCGGCGAATGCTCGCCGAGAAACACGGTCTGCGATAGGCCATCGGTGACGCTGGCCATGCGGGTGGTTGCGTTCCGGTACAGAGGCCCGTCCGCGATGCCCGCATAGTCCGGAACGGAGAGTCCCCACGGCTCCTTCTGCCCCGCGTTGGCCACGTAACACGAGCGGCCAAATTGGGCCAGAAGGTCGCCGGAGCGGCCGCGGACGGACACTGAACCGCTGACTTGGGAAGCGCTGGGGCAGAGGAATACGGGCAAGCGAGTCATCGCCGCGGAACTGTTGGAGAGATGCCAGCAGGGAAGCCGGAAGTCCAACGCGTCATGCAAGGCGGACTGCTCGATCTGCGGCAGGAGCAGCCCCCCCCACGCGAAGCCCGCCGGTCCATCCAGGGTTTGCGCGTCGCGGCCGGGGCTGTGCGTGTCGGCCAGATAGGACGGTGGAAACACCTGGTGCGTGTCATGGTACAGGTGCATGGCCAATCCCAATTGTTTCAAATTGTTCTGGCAGCTGGAACGCCGCCCCGCCTCCCGCGCCGCCTGGACCGCAGGCAGCAACAGGGAGACCAAGATGCCAATCACGACGATCACGACCAGCAATTCCACCAGCGAAAACGCCGCTCGATCACGCACGGGCAATCGTCCCATCGCCACTCCTTTCCACAGGCCAGTCGAGGACATGTAGCCGAGGCTACGTTTTTGGATTCTTTGTAGCCTAGGCTACAACGTTGTCAAGGCGAGTCCTGTCCGATATTTTGAGAAACCGTGCTCATCACCGCTGCCACGCCGCCCGCCCCTGTCGGGCCCGGAGTGGGGAGAGAACACGTTCATTGAAGCCTGACGCAAGCGAGGATTGCACTGGATGACGAATCGGAAGATTCCCAAGAACGAACATGCCCGGACCCGCCATGACCACGCGTCGGAACTGGCCGAAGACTACGTGGAGGCGGTCGCGGATATCACCGAGCAGCGCGGGGCCTGCCGAGTGACCGACCTGGCGGCACGCTTCGCCGTCAGCCACGTCTCCGTGAACCGCGCCATCACCCGCTTGCGTCGGGACGGATTTGTGCTGGCCGAGCGGTACGGGCCGGTCCAATTGACACCGGCCGGAAGTCGACTGGCCAGGAAGGCCCGCGACCGCCATGAAACCGTGTTTCGCTTTCTCTGCGCACTGGGCGTTAGCAAACGAACAGCCAAATCCGACGCCGAAGGTCTCGAACACCACGTCAGCGCGGAGACACTCCGCGCCATGCAGGCATACACCGCCCAGTTCGAACGCGAGTCGGCGTGACCATCTGGGTAGGAAAAGGTGTCAGGACTCTTTTTGGGGTCTTCCGCAGGGGCGGAGGCTTGACTGGAGGTTCAGGTGCCGGGAGATTGCCTGCACCCAATTCTCATCTCCAAAGGGCGAGTCCCGATTGACACTGTTGCGAACGGCCTTGAGTTCCGCGGCGGTCAGCGGCCTGTTGACCCGCTCGGTCCAACGCGGTGAGCGGGCAATGGGCCAAGCGGAGATCAGGCGTGGTTCCCGCTCGGGTTCTTCCAGCCATCGGCTCAGCGAACCCCATCTCCAGTCCTCGGCTCGTTTGACGAGTCCGGCCCGCAAGGCGTTGCGCTCGACGTATCGGCAGACCAGCAGAAAGTGCTCATCATGCTAGCCGGGAAAACTCTTAAAATGGCCCTGATAGACATGTCCTTGGCCACCGGTCCGGTAGTGGGCATGCAACCGCATTGGTTGCGTGAGCGAAACCCACCGCAGGAAGTTGCTCATGCCTCCATCTTCCGTGGGCTGCAACACAAAATGCCAGTGGTTGGGCATTAACTGGTAAGCCAGAATCCGGCAGGCGAAACGCGTCAGTCCCTCGGCGAGGATCTGCTCGAAGGCTTCGTAGTCCTCCGGTTTGTGCAAAATGGCCGACCGGGCATTGCCTCGGTTCAAGGCGTGATAAACTCCAGCCGCTTCGTCTGCACGTTTTGGCCTTCCGATCTCGGCATCCCATCCGAGCTCAATTCCCCAGAAAAGAGTCCTGACACCTTTTCTTCTCAAGGTCGTAACGAATGATCGAGCAGGTGATATCTACGTCGTCCATACCGACGATTGGAGAATTGAACATGTTGCTTCGATGCGGTCCCCAGCCGGGCCAGAGCGCTAGCCAGACGAATCGTTAGCCTCGTAAGCCAGACGCTTCCGGAAAACGGAACCTCATAACGTCGCAGTTTACGCGTCACAGGCTTAATTGGGACGCGTACCTTGAGCTTTTTTCAACTCGCGGGTCATTGATTCCCGTAACATGGAGCGGTCAGCCGCAAGAATTACTTTCGTCGTCCGTGTCCCTCGTCAACTAGGAATGTGACGAAATGAAACCAAACCCCTACGATTCACCCACCGCCCGAAATGCTGAAGGCGTGGTTGATCGCGCTGCGCGAGACACGCTCGCCGAGACGATTCGGCAGTTCCTTGATGAACAAACGTCAGCTTTCACGTTTGACGAGGCCTTAGACGAGTTTCGAAACTCTTCCGATTCTACCGTTCGGTTCGTCACGCAAGCGGTGTGGTATCACTACGACGATTGCGACGACCATATGGTTGCGCTGTCCAAACCGGAATGGGATTATTTTCAGCGTTTGCTGTTGCTCTTGGAGTCGGATCGACGAATCACAGTGACTTCCATCCATCGCTGGTCTTGGACGCAGTTCGTGGCACTCGGCTGCTTTTTAGGCTTCGGCGGTTGCATTTGGCGTTTCGGCTGGGGAATGCATCTACTGGCCTTTTCCATTCCATTGGGTCTTATCTCAATCATCATTTCATTTCTGCGCAGCCACAAACTCGCGACAGGAGCCTACGACGAGATACTCATGCCCTTCTCAACTTTCTCCGACCTCAGCACGACATATCGGGCAACTGAAGCCTTCAGCAAGAAGCGGTACCCAAGTGGCTTAACGATGCGCCGCATTCGTTCGCGAGTTGCGGAATGTGGTATTCGTATTCAGATGTACGCTGGATGGCTACTGCTGTCACCGATTCCGCTTCTCGCCCAAACGTTTCCGCTTACCGAGACGCGAACCGACATTAATCCAGCCTGAACGCGGCCAATCCCGGAGGAGGGTTCAATCGACAGACATCCACCCTCCGAAGTGCCCGAACTGCCGAATCCCGTTGGCCCTGCATCGCGGCAGATGTACTTTGAAGCCTGCGATTCGTCCTTCATCCCGCGTTTACCAGTCGCCCAAAAACTCCAGCCGGTCTTGCATCGCGGTGGCATTGAGAGTGTTGGCCAGTCGCAACAAACGGCGGAGCATGTCGCCAATCGGACGTTGGCTCGAAACGACGATTCCCGCGTGATGTCGACCCATGGAAATCCAAGCGGAATGCAGTGCGGAGAAGTGGGCGACGTTGAAAGTGACCAGCAACCGGGTTTTGACCCGCCGCCCACGCAAGCTGTGATTCATCTGATTCACCCAGTCGGCCCGCTTCCGGCGTACTGACGGCATCCAGGCTGGATTTACGCAAACCAACGGCAACCGCCGCGTACACGTCTTCGTCCGTGAAGAACGTCAGTTTGCTCACTGGGATGTGCCGCCGACAATCCGGGACTTAACCGTGGCCTCATCGTCCGCCGCCAAGTCGGTTTCGATTTCGTCCAGGTGGTCATAAGCGTAAGCCAGGGCGTCGTGAACGTCAGCGGGCTTGAGCGACGGGTATTGTTGAACGATTTCTTCGACGCTCATTCCCTGCCGATAGCATCCCAGAATGATCCCCACGCGAATGCGAGTCCCGCCGACAACAGGTTGACCGCCGCAGCGGGTAGGGTCTTGCTCGATATTGCGGTAGTCCAGCTTGGGCATCGCTTCTGTTCCTCGTCCGGTCGTGGGTAATCCGTGGTCGCTATCGCCACTTAAAATGTTACCACGCCATGCCCGGCCAGTCGATTTCAGCAGCCACGCTGGCGGCTTCCCGTTCGCGTTCGCTGGCCAGGTTGATGCCCCCGTGCGACAGTCGCAGTTGCATTCCCAGGGCTTCCCTTCGCCTCGCTCCCAACCGACTGTCCCCAGTATCCCGAATTCCGGCCAGCGGCGAGAGAATTGCAAGCTTCCCGAAAGAACACGGTAAACGACGGGGGCATGAATTCCTCGTTCACCCACCAGGGAAATGTTCTCACGGAGACACAGAGGCGCCGAGAAGAACCTTCGCGTTCCGCGAGTAGTGGCTCGCTTTTCGTCTTCGATCGGAACGGGAAGGGAAGATTTCAATCCAACCGGCCGCTGCCGCCGAACAGCATGACGCTCTCAGGCGGAAACACCGAGTTCGCGGAGGAAGTCGAGCGTGTAGATTCCCGTGTCGTGGCCGTCGCTGAACGCGATCGCGTACGCATAGTTGCCAACCGGCCTCATGCCGGTCACGGCGAGCGGCTGGATTTGAGCGTCGCTGAGGATCGGAAGCATCAGCGGCGATTGCGGCGGCGCGTTGCGTTTCTCGCGGCAGGTGGCGCAGGGACAGTTGTCGCGAAGCTCCCGCAAAGCGTAGCGACGGCGCGTGCCATCGCTCCAGGTGATCGCCAAATGCCGTTCGTCCTCGCGTTCCAGTTTCGTTGGATACGGGCCACCGCTCATTTCCGCTCTCTCCCCAAACTCGACGCCTCAACGGCATCCAGACCTCGCCGAGGGCGTGAGTTGCGTGCAATCAACAGCACAACACTCCAGTCGACCACTTCGAGTCAGCCAGGGCCGATCAACCGGCCCCG
>JBIKVL010000194.1:0-6997 GCA_044356875.1 Pirellulaceae bacterium
GCTTCGCGCCGGGCTGACCCGGTTGGCCTTCCGGCTTCGCGCCGGGCTGACCCGGTTGGCCTTCTGGCTTCGCGCCGGGCTGACCCGGTTGGCCTTCCGGCTTCGCGCCGGGCTGACCCGGTTGACCTTCTGGCTTCGCGCCGGGCTGACCCGGTTGACCTTCTGGCTTCGCGCCGGGTTCACCGGGTTGGCCTTCCGGCTTCGCGCCGGGTTCACCGGGTTGGCCTTCCGGCTTCGCGCCGGGCTGACCGGGTTGGCCTTCCGGCTTCGCGCCGGGCTGACCCGGTTGACCTTCCGGCTTCGCGCCGGGTTCACCGGGCTGACCTTCGGGCTTCGCGTTGTCGGCCATCGCGAGTTGGTCGGTGGCCTTTTCAGCGGCGCGTTCGGCTTGCCGCAGCGCGGCGGCGGCGGCGGCGTCGACCTTGGCGGCCTGTTCGGCGAGCTTTTGGGCTTTGTCGGCTTGTTTGGCCAACTGTTCGGCGGCCGCCTTGGCGGCGTCGGCCATTGCTTGTTCAAGGGCTTGCTCGGCTTTGGCGAGCGCGTCGCCGGCCTTTTGCTGGGCGTCCTTGGCGGCCGCTTCGTCCCCCTTGGCGAGGGCTTCCTGGGCGGCCTTCGAGGCCTGCTTGGCGGCTTCGATCTGCTTGCCGGCTTCCGGGTCGTTCATACCCGCCGCGTCTTGAGCGTCCTCGGCTTTCTCGGTGACGGCGGCCTGGGCCTTGGCGTCGGGCTTACCGGCCGGTTGTTGCTCGGCGGCGTCGGTCATTTTCTCGGCGGCGTCGGCCGCTTTGGCGAGCGCGTCGCGGGCTTGTTGCCGGGCTTTCTCGGCGCGGTTGGGCTGGTTGTTGAGCGTTTCCTTGGCGGCTTGGGCGGCGGCCTTGGCGGCTTCCTTCAGCGCTTCGGCCACTTCGCCCTTCGCTTCCTTGGCGAGCTCGGCGGCTTGGTCGGCCGTTTCCTGCTGTTCGGCGGCGGCGTTCACGGGGTTATTGGCTTGGCCGTTCTTGAGCTCCTCCGCTTCGCGATCGGCTTCGGCTTGTTGCCGACGGGCATCGGCGATTTTCCGTTCGAGCTGCTGGGCCTTGGCGGCCATATCGCGGCCTTGAGCCTTTTGCTGCTCGACTTGGGCCTCTTTCACCTTTTCGAGCGCTTCGGCGATTTTCGCCAGCGCGTTGTTCTCTTTCGCTTGGGCCGCTTCGTTCAAAGCCTGCTCGACAGCGTCGCGGGCTTTGGCGACTTGTTCGAGCTGTTCGCCGGCGAGCTTCGCGAGCTCTTCGGCCGCTTCTCCCGCTTCGCGCCGCAGTTCGGCGGCGGCTTCGGCGAGCTTGTCGGCGGCCTTCAGCGCCTCGTCGGCGGTCTGCTTGGCGTTCGCTTTGTTTTCCTGGGCCGGCTTGTTCGCGGCCTCGCGCAGTTGTTCTTCCACCTTCGCCAGCGGCTTGGCGAGTTCGGCGAGTTTCTTGGAAGCTTCGGGAGCCGTGTTTTTCACGCCTTCCGCCGTCTTTTCGGCGACACGCTCGATCTCGGCCTGTTCCTGGGCGAGCATCTCGGCGTCTTCTTTCGCGAGCCCCTTATCTTTGGCGGCTTCCGCGGCGTTCTTGGCGAGCGCTCGTTCGGCCGCGGCGGCTCGTTCCAGCGCCTCGGCGGCGCGGGCCAGTTCGCCGACTTCGACGGCCAGTTCCCGCCGCTTGGCGTCGGCCAGTTGGGCGGCGACTTCGGCGGCCGCCTGTTCAACTTGGGCGTCCGCCTCGGCGACCGCCTTTTCAGCCGCCTGTTCAGCAGCCTTTTCAGCAGCCATCTTCGCGGCGTCTTGCTTCGCCGGATCCTGCTTCGCGGTCTGGGCCATATTGGCCTTCTCGAGCGCTTGGGCGGCTTCCTGGGCGGCTTGCCGCGCTTCGTCGAGCCGCGTCTTCACGACCGGCGACAGCTCCATCGGCTCGGCCGCCTTTTCCAACTGATTCGCTACGGCTTGCTCTTCGGCCTTGGCGGCGGCGGGACTCGATTCGGCCGCTTCGTTGGCCTTCTCCTGTAACGCCTGGGCCTTGGCGACTTCTTGCTGGGCCTTTTCCAGTTGAGCGACTTCGGCGGCCAGTTGGTCGGCGCTCTTGCTCCCCTGTTCCTGATCGACCGCTCGTTGCAATTGCTGGGCGACCTCGGCGAGGCTGCCGAGCACTTTGTTCTGTTCCGTCACCGCCTCGGCGCGTTTCTCTTCGAAGATCTGCTGGGTGGCTTCCAGCGACGCGGCCTTGGCTTGTTCGAGCAGTGGCTGGGTCGTGGGGAACTTTTCCAATTCCTGCGCGACCTGTCCCAGTTCCTCCTGCACCTTTTGTTGCTGCTGGACCAGCTCGTCGCGTTTCGGCGGTTGCAGGTCGGCCTTCCGGGTTTGCTCGCGGAGCTGCTCCTGTTTTTTCATCATTTCGCGGACCATCTTGAGCGCCGCTTCACGATCCGACGCGACTTGGCCGCGGGACTCTTCCAGCTTTTGCAAGAGCGCCTTGAGCCCACGGATCACCGCTTCCTCGTGCGCCGCGGCGGCATCGAACTTGCTGTCTTGCAGCGTGGTGAGCGAGCCTTTCAGTTCGTCGTCGAGCGCGGCCGCCTTGAGCACTCGCAGGCCTTCGGCGGCGTTCACCGCCACGTCGCCGCTCCATGACGTCAGATCGCGGAGCGTCGCGACCAGTTGCAGGTAGAGCGCGGCGACGTCCGTCTGGTCCTGCAGCGTGTTGACCAACATGTTGTCGCGGCGTTCCGGCCGCTCGTCCGGCAACGCTTTCGTCACCGTCAGAACCTTGGTCTCATAGCCGATCAGCTGCCGGACCTGAGCGCTGACGCGAGCCACTTGCAGACGGCGATGCAGCTTTTGCCGCTCGCTCATCAGTTCCACCACGATGTCGCGAACGCGTTGGCGGGCGGATTGGAAATGGGCGAGCCGATCCTTGTTCGAGCCTTCCTGGGCCTTCACCAACAATTGGACGACCTCTTCCATCTGCTTCGCCGACAACGTGTCGACATGCTTCTGCATGTCGCGGATGTCGCGGAGCACCGGTTGGCTATCGAGGCCGTTTTCTTCGAGCTGCCGAATCTGCAGGTCGAGAATGCCGGAGACCAGTTCACGGGCGAGCAGCCGCGCCTTTTCTTGGGCCGCCTGCTTTTGCCGCAGCTTTTCCGCGTCGTCCGCGGCCAACGCGGGCCGGGCGATCGCCACCGCCATGACGGCGACTACTAGGAAGGCGACTGCCATGGCAGCGACCGCCTGGAAGGCGCCGCCCCGACTCGCCAGCGATGTGGCGACCGAGCGTGAGCGCGTCTCGCGACGCAATAACTGGAACATACGCCTTCCTCCTGAAAACTAGGGAGCTTCGCCAATTCCCAATTGTCGTTTGATGATTTCCGAGAGCCGCTCTTCCGCGCGTTGATCGGCTTCCAAAACCGCCGACAACACGCCCGCCTCATCCGATATCTCCAAAATCGCCGGCTCGCTGACGAAAGTTGCTCCAGGTCGGTCGCCGCGATAATCGGTTACTTCCAAAACAATCGACAGCTGATCGCCCTTGGCTAACTTAAGCGGAGCCAAATCGATCGTTCTTTTGCCATTCCAAGGCAGCTCGGCCCCCTGGATAACCTGCTTCGCCTGCGTCACCGGAATGGTCAATTCATCGCCGTCCGCCTCCGCATCGTCGCTCGCAGCGGGCGACTGGGCCGCCGCGTTCGTCGTCGCAGCCGTCGTTTCAGCCGCTGTATCAGCCGCTGTATCAGCCGCTGTATCAGCCGTAGCCGCGGCCCGTTCGCGGGCCCGCGTGCTGGCCTCGCCGCGTTGAACGCGAATCTTGAGGCTTACGCTGGCGACCGCGTGATCGTCTAGCACTCGGAGCTGCGCGACCGGCTTGGCGTTTGGCAGCACCACCCGATGCACCAACTGAATCACCGCGCTGGGAGAGCGATCCGGTTGCACGCGCACGAGGCCTGCGAATGGCGTTTCGAGCGTCAAGCCGTCCTCGTCGCGGACCTGCAATTCGAACCGCAAATCCTCCTCGATCCGCTCGAACGGCGTGGACTTGTCATCGAGCCGCCAGCGGAGCTTCGAGTCGTCTTCGGCGACCAAGTTCCAGCGTTTCGGGCCGCTGATCGCCAGCACGGTCAGCCATGCTTCGCGAAGCCGTTTGCCGTTGGCACAGGCGAGTCCCACCGAAACCGTGGAACCCTCGACGACGCTCAACCGGCCCGGACCGATCTCGCGAATCGCGTTGCCCTCGGAGACGTACGACGGAGCGGTGGCGGCGAGCCGCGGTTCGATGAGTGGCCGCGGCGTCATGGCGACTTCCGCTGGATCGGTCCAGGCGTCGCCCAGAAAGAGTTTGTATTCGATCGATTCGACCAAGCGATCCATCTGCCCGCGATAGACCGACGCGCGGCCGGCATTTGATTCCCATTGCTCCAGGGCCGAGCGGGCGGCGGCCAGCACGTCGCTCCAAGCGGCCTGACTATCCCGTGCTTGGCGCCACAGGCCGGCGGCCGCGGGCGCGTCGCAATCGAGATACGGCAACACGGTCGCGTCGTCGATGGTTGGTCCCGTCGACGCGGCGTCCCGCGCCACCGGTTCCAACACGCGAACCGCCGCTTCGAGACGCGTGCGGCGTTCATCGGCGGTCAATGCGACGAGTTCCACGGGCCGGGTCACGCCGCCGCGCAGCGACGACACGCGAACCGACCCGTTTGTCGGCTGATCTCCTTCCACGCGGGCGAAAAACTCCAGACCGCGACCCTGAGCGGCCGCGCTGCGGCGCGGAGCGGTGTCGTGCGTGGCCGCATCGAGCACTAACTGATCGTTGATCGCGATCCGCTCGATCCGCGTTCTTGTCGGGTAGTGCAGTCCACCGAGCAACAAGCGGTTGAGCAGCACTCGCGCATGGCCGGGGAACAGCAGCATCGCGAGCAGCAGTCCGCCGCCCGTGATCGACAGCCAAAACAGGCGTCCGGAAGCGGGAGCGCGGGAGAATCCGTCAAAGACGTCGAGCGCCTGTCCGCGAACCGCCACCTGTTCAATGACGGCCGACTCCAATTGGGACGACCCCCAATTCCGCGCCTCGGGCTGTTCGAATTGCAACGCCGCCACCAGATCGGAGTCGATGCGGTGGCGCCGTTCCACCAAGAGCGCGACATCCACCAACGATTCGGACACCCCGAGCAGATCGCGGGCGAAACCACGGTAGCTCCACACCAACCCGACCGCCGCGAGTCCCAGGACGACAAGCCGCTGCGCGACGCTCAGTTCAAACGTCCAATCGACGAGCCAAAAAGCGGCGATCGCGACGCTCACCGCGATCGCCACCGCGCTGGCCGCCGCCGCGACGCGCGTGCGCTGCCGCGCGCTGCGAAGCGACTGCAACTGGCGGCGAAGGGGCGTCAAACGCGGCGGTGAAGCGGTGGTGCTCATAGTGGGCTAAGCAAAGTCCATGCGATCAACTCGGGCAATTTCACTCAGGCGGTGTTACTCGGGCAGTTCAATCCGTCAGCTCAATCCGTCCATAAACGATTTCAGGAAATGTGGGCAGTTCAATCGATGCGATCCACTCACACCAATTGCAGGCGTTTGCGGGCGAGCCACTCGCCCATCATCAGGACCATCGCGGCTCCAAACCAGAGCGGCGTTGTCCAGAGGGCATGGTTGCGAGTGACAGTCCGGACCCGCGGTTCGGCCCGCAGATCGTCGACCAGTTTTTCAGCGTTGATCAATTCGTAAGCGCGGCCGCCCGAGCTGGACGCCATGTCGGTCTGCAGCGAGAGATCGCGGACCGCCTGGCGGCGTTCGGCCGATTCGGCGGTGACTTCAAACCGGCGTTCCTCGAAGCGGCCAGCGATCGGATCTTTCACCCGCAGGATGTGTTCGCCCGGCGTGTAGACCGGGAACCGCGCCTCGAACTCGCCCGCTTTCAACAGCGGCACGACGATCATCTTGGTTTGGGGCGGTCCGCCGCGCGGGTCCGGCGAAACCAATTCGGCGGTCAATGATGGCTCTTCGAGCTCTTCGCCGGTGAGCGGCTGGTAGTCGGAGTCGTACGCTTCCACTCGCAGCCGCACTTTGTCGTCCACGCGGTAGACTTCGCGATCGAGGGTCGGGACGAACCGCTTGGCGTCGCCCAAGGCGTGGCCGATGCCCAACCGGTAGATCAGCCGCGACCAGAATTCGCGATAGTACTTCTCGCCGTACTTCCGTCGAAACCGCCACGTCTCGTTGATCCCCAGATAGACGACTTGTCCCTTGCCGTAGGCGCGCGTGGCGATCAGCGGCTGCGGCGTTTTGCCGTCGCGGCAGATATCCGCCGGGTGCTCGGCGAGCACCCGCGCCGATTCGCGGACGTTGGCGACGGGCTGGTACCACGAGAGCTGTTGCAGATTGGCCCAGGCGCGTTCGTTTTCCTGCGGGTTGTCGCTGAGCCGCATGTAGGGCTCTTCAGCGGCCAAGAGCGTGCGGCGGGGACCGAACGGACGATCCGTCTTAGGACGCGCCTGCGGATCGATCACCACCGGCAACATCTCGGCGATCGGCGTCTGGGCCAGTTCGCGGAGACCGAAACGCGGACCGGCGATCACCACCAAACCGCCCCCTAGATCGCGAACGTATTCCTTCAGCAGTTCCGGGAACCGCGTGCCGAGCGACGTCGACGGCAGGTCTTCGAGGAAAATCACGTCTTGAGTGAAGAACTCGCGGCGCTGCGGCGTGAGCGACGGCAGGAAGAGCGCGTTCGATTGGCGAACTCGCGGATCCGAGGAGCTAAGGAACGTGCGGAAGCCGGACATCCCGACCAGCTTGTCGCGATGGAACACTTCCTTGATGAACCGCCATTCCCAAGTGGGTTCGAAGGCGACGTACATCAGCCGCAAGTAGTCGTCGATCACTGTCGCTTCGCGGGCCGAGTGGTTGTTTTGATCGAGCACCTCGCCGGGCAACGGCGTCACATGGGCCGAAAATTGGAAACGGCCGGCATCGGATGGGGTGAAAGGAAAC
>JBIKVL010000195.1:0-6947 GCA_044356875.1 Pirellulaceae bacterium
CTCGCGGACATGTGGTGGACATCGACGGCGTTCCGCTCCCCGAGCTCGCCCGCTGCGCCCATGCGTCGCTCCGCGAAATCGGCTCCGCAAACCATGCCTCGGCTGCCCAGTGGGAAGCGGCCGCGACACGCAGTCGGCCCGCCGACCCTGAGGCGAAGCTCATGCTGGGCGTTTCGCCTTCGACATTCCGCATTCGCCCGCCGTACGTCTTCCCCGACTGGGAAACGCTCGGGGCCCTGGCCCGTCGCCTCGGGCTTCCGCTGGTGATCGACCTCGGCTTGGGGGGCCTGACGCCGACCGCCATCGCGGGACTGGAAGGACTCACGTCCGCCAGGGAGGCGCTGCAAGCCGGCGCCGATTTGTGTTTGGCACGCGGCGACAAAATGATTGGCGGCCCGAGTTGCGGCGTCGCGCTTGGCAGCGCGCAGCTCATCGCACGGCTCGATGCCCATCCGCTCCGCGCCGCCTGGCGGCTCGACGACGCGACCCAAGCCGCGCTTGAAGCCACCTTGGAACCGTCAGACAGCGCCTCAGGTGAACTCGCGGTCGAACCTCTGGCCGTGCGGCTGCTGAGGGTTTCCGCCGAGAACTTGCGGAACCGCGCCCAGCGGCTCGCGCCGCAACTGTCCGCGATACCCGGGATTGCGGCGGCGGAAGCCCGCGCTTCGACAGCCTCCCTGTCTTCGCCAGGAGATGGCTGGGATCTGCCCGGCTGGAGCGTCTTCATTCAACCGCGTTCGGGCACGGCCTTGGCCCTGCTGCAGCGTCTGGCGGCCGCCACTCCCGCGATCGTTGGCCGACTCGCCGACGACTGGGTCGAGCTCAACCTGCGATCGGTACCGCCGTCCCAGGACGTTGAGCTATTGGCCACGCTCGAACAGAGCGGCCTGCCTTCCTGACTGGTCTGGTTGTAGCGATTGTGCCGTAGACCACCGGCGGGCGATGTTTACTTTCTTGATGGGACGCTAGCGAAACGCTGGACAAGCATTTACTCTCAAGCACATGGCTGGGAAATACCCGTAGGTTCGTGGCGGCAAAAGGATTGCACGTCCGCCCGGCTTCGTCTTGTCCATTAATGCCCCATGACAACCTGGTTCGCCGCGATCGCCAACCGTCGCTGCCGCTCGACCGTTCCCCTTGTTTCCGGGGAAAAGGTTGGCTGGGTTACGTTTGCTTCGCCCTTTCCACGACCCGCTGCTCGGCCTTCCGCCGTCTCGCTCGTCGCAATCATGATCCTCGTGGCGTTCTTGATCTCAGGCTCCTTCGGGAGCGTACCGAATGACGGTCGAACGTCTCTGCCGTGGCTGCCGCTGGCAACTGCTTCGGTGGCGATCGCCGCCGAAGAATTCGAACCGCGTCTGAAACATCCCTGGGGGAGTTGTCGGCCTGGCGCCTCGAAGGAAGTTCGAGTCGTTTCGGAGAATCTCGACGCCAGTGGCCAAGTGGCCAGCCGTTCGACCACGGTCACGCGGACGACGCTGCAGGAAGTCACCGCGCATGACTATGCGCTTTCGATCAAGGTAAGCGTCGACATCGGCGGAAAAAAATTCGACTCGGCTCCCCAGTTGGTCCGCCAAGGCTTTTACGGCGAATTCCCCGGCGAGGCGGTGACGCTGCGGAAGCTTCGCGACGAGACGCTCGCCTTCCAGGGCCGCAATCTGGCCGTCGAAACCCGCGAAGTGACGATTTCCGGCGAGCGTCAACGGCGGGTCATGTCGGTCGCCTGTTGCCGGGCCGCTTACCCGTTTCAGTTCCGTTGTTCCGCGAATACCTTTAGTGGCGACGGTAAAACGCCCCTCGCTACCACGCAAGCGGAAGTCGTGGCGACCGAGATACCTTACCGGGTGCTCGGCGAGATTCGCGATGTCGCCTTCATTCGCACGACGCAGACCCAACCCAAAGGCATGCGGACCGTGACTTTGGAAGTCCATTGCCCGGACGTGCCCGGCGGCGTGGTGGCCCACATGTCGAAGGAAACGGACGAACGTGGGCAGACGATCCGCCGTAGCGAACTGGAACTGGTCGCGTTCGATCCGGGCCCGGCCCCCGCTGCCCTGATCAACCAAGGAGCGACCGCCCTCGAGAACAATCACGCTGGATTCTCCACGAAGGAGCTAGCCAGCGATGACGCGATGAGCCGCCGACCACTCCGTTCGCGTCGCCGCGAACCGTCCGTCCCGGAACGCTCCCCCCGCCGCTCACCATGAAGCGGGCCGTGGGGGTTTTCGAGCTGCTCGCGGAGGAAATCCGCGTCCGTTGCCGCGTTGTCAACCCAGTGCTGGACGCGCATAATCCCGGGTCCGTTTTTTGGGTTTCAGGGGCAGGGTTTCAGGGGCAGGGTTTCAGGGGCAGGGTTCAGGTTTCAGGGAGGCAGGGTTCAGACAGCGAAGGTTTCAGGGTTCAGTAGGCGTTTTCGCAAACGGGGCCGCGGTTGACTCGACGCATTCGCTTCTACCGATCGCCCTCAACCCGCTCACGCGCCCAATGACCCGGCACCGAACGGTGAATCCCACCCCTAAAACCTGAAATCCGCATTCCGCCATCGGCATTCCGCATTCCGCATTCCGCATTCCACATTCCGCATTCCGCATTCCGCATTCCGAAACCTACATCCCGCCTCTCCATATATCTGAAACCCGCTCTCCGACCTCCGCTCCTTCATCCTTACCTCTTCCTCAACTTGGACTTTCCATGGAAGACAAGATTGTCCGTACCGCCATCACCTTTGACGATGTGCTGCTGGAACCGCGATACAGCGAGGTTGTGCCGGCCACGGTCAGTGTCGCGACGAAACTGACGCATCGGATTGGCTTGAACATCCCGTTGCTGAGCTCCCCCATGGACACAGTAACGGAGAGCGCGATGGCGATCGCTTTGGCCAAGGAGGGGGGCCTGGGCGTGATCCACAAGAATCTGTCGATCGAACGGCAGACGGAGGAGGTGCACAAGGTCAAACGCAGCGCGAACGGGATCATTCGCGATCCGTTGACGCTGCGCCCCGACGCAACCGTGTCGCAAGCTCGGGAACTGATGTCGCGGCAGGTGGTTTCCGGGGTGCCGATCACGGAGGCGAGCGGCCGGCTGGTGGGGATCCTGACGCGCCGCGATCTGCGGTTTCTCGAGCAGGAAGATCTTCCGATTGCGAAGGTTATGACGAAGGAAGGGCTGGTGACGGCCACGGGAAATGTATCGCTTGAGCAAGCCGAGCGGATTTTAACGGCGAAAAAGGTGGAGAAACTTTTACTGGTGGACGAAAAATACCACCTAACCGGCCTGATCACGATCAAAGACATCGACATGATGAAGCGGTTCCCGAACGCCTGCAAAGATCCCCTGGGACGCTTGCGGGTGGGAGCGGCCATCGGCGTGTTTGATTTGGAGCGGGCGGCGAGCTTGATCGAGAAGGATGTCGACGTCCTGATTGTGGACTCGGCGCATGGCCATTCCAGCAATGTGGTGGAGACGGTGCGCGAGATCAAACGTCGGTGGGACATCGAGGTTGTCGCGGGGAACGTGGCGACGTTCGAGGGTTGTCGGGATCTGATTCGAGCGGGCGCGGATGCGGTCAAAGTCGGCATTGGTCCGGGGTCGATTTGCACGACTCGGGTCATTTCCGGAGTTGGCGTGCCGCAGATCACGGCGGTTTACGAGGCGGCTCGGGCGGCCAAGGAAACGGGCACTCCGATCATCGCCGACGGCGGCATCCGGTACTCGGGAGATATCACCAAAGCGTTGGCGGCTGGGGCGTACTGCGTGATGGTTGGCGGACTGTTCGCCGGCCTCGCGGAAAGCCCAGGCACCATGATCCTGTACAAGGGTCGCACGTTTAAGTCGTATCGAGGCATGGGTTCGCTGGGAGCGATGGTCAAGGGCTCGAGCGAACGTTACCGGCAAGGCGTCGAAGCTTTGCCGGCGAAATTGGTCCCGGAAGGGGTTGAGGGTCGAGTGCCCTTCAAGGGACCGTTGAGCGATTTCGTCTATCAATTGGTAGGCGGATTGCGAGCGGGAATGGGTTATTGCGGAACTCGGACGATCGACGAACTGCGTACGGACGCGCGGTTCATCCGAGTGACCGCCGCGAGCGTTCGGGAGAGTCATCCCCATGACATTGCGATCACGCAGGAATCACCGAATTACAGCCCCGAATACTCCACGTCGAACGAACAAAGCTGAGTCTTCCCCGCGCTCGCGGCGTGGCCTGAGCGCCAGCCGACTGAGTGCCAGCCGGCCAAGCGCCAACCGGCTGACCGCCAAGCAACTCGCCCCCGCTTGGTGGCGGAAAACGCTCCGCGCTTCGCTGCTTGCCGGCTGCGGCTTCGCGACAGGCTGGGCGACTCTGCTGGCCCCTGGATCGCTCGCTGCCCAGACTCCCTCCTCTTCCGCCCCACGGGCCTCGGTCTCCTCCGGCGTGCGGCTCCAGGCGCCGCTCAACGCCGCCGCCCAAACCGCGGTTCCCGCGACGTCGAGAACGGCCGTTCCTGCCGCCGCATGGCGCTCCGGAACGGGGCTCGCCCCACGCCCCGACTTGCGTCCCCGCGTCACCATGGAAGCCTCCTCCGGCGTTCGCGTTCGCCTCCGCGAAGGCGCCGCGCCAATCGCTCGGCCCGCTGCCGGCCTCGTGCGGAAAGTCTCCGACGAACAACCGCTCGATACACAACCGACTGATGAACAACCGGTCGACGAACAACCGGTCAACTCGCCGCAGGTCGATGAACAACCGGTCGCTGAAGCGGTTGCCACCGAATCGGCCATCGATCCACAGACGGTCGAGTTCCGCTCGCAGGAGGAACCACGACTGGACCCGTTCGGCGATCGCCAATCAACCAACTCGTTGTCCGACGACGAGCTATTCGAAGATGGCGAAGCGGAGCCCGTTCGGAATCCCGCAAGCCAACCGACGTCGACTGTCAAGGTCCCCAGTCGCCGGTCTTTGAGCGAAGATCCATCGAGTCCCGCGGTTTCGAGCCGCGGTACATCAAGCCGTGTTACATCGAGTCGAGCGGTTTCGAGTCGCGCGAATTCGAGTCAGGCGAATTCGAGTCGGGCGACCGCTCGGCAGGAACAGGCCGGCGACGGCACGTTCGCGGCGGCGGAACGGGGCCGCGGCGTGGTCGTCCAACGGTTCGCGGACCCCATGCATGAGACCGACGGCAGCGAACAACCGACGGTCATCGACGAGGGCCGCGACGAGGGACGTGACGAGAACGCAGCGGAGCTAGCCGGGATTCCCGCCGAGTCGCTGGGCGGCGCCGTAGCCAACGAAGGTCCGGTCGTGGAGGGCCCCGTCATGGAAGGCCCGCTCGACGCATCCGCGGACGCGGGCGAAGTCGAGTCGTCGCAGATGGCGATTTCCGAGGAGGAGGAGCCGGCGATTCAGGACGAACGGTTCGCGGACAGCGAGGCGATGGACGCGGGTGTCGATAGCCCCGCGGCGGATGGCGAGGTGCTCGAGCAAGGTGTGCCCTTCGCCGAGAGCGACGTGGAGGCGTCGGAGGCTTCCGTCGCGTCCGACAACATCGAGGCCGAGACGGCGCCAGCCCCTGTGTTGATCGCGGAACAAGCCGGGTCGAAACCACTGTCGAGTCGATCGGTGTCGCCGCCAACGGCGCCAGCGAAGCAGACGACCGTGCATCGGACGATCGCTCAACAGCAGGCTGCGAAACGAGTGCCGCTGGGGCAACCGCTTACGCCGAGCAGTTCGACGGCCGCCGCGGCAGGCGCCAGCTTGACCGCCACTACAACCTCGCCGGCCCGCAACGTGGTCGCCGTTTCGGCCGCCGGCGGAATGACCCGGCGGGTACAGCCGATCGGCATGCCGACGACCATTCCCCATCGTTCGCTGCCCGCCTTGCCGCCAAGGAAGGTTGAGCCGCAAACGGTCGTGGGCGCCGTTGCGACGGCGCCGGGTATGGTTGGCGGTACGGCCGGTGGCCCGACAGGCGAGGTCGCGACCGTTTCCACCGCTGGGAACATGGCGCTCGCCGCCGCTCAGCCGGGCACAGGCGTTCCGGGCACAGGCGTTCCGGGCACAGGCGTTCCGGGTATGGGCGTTCCGGGCATGGTGGCGGGCGGAGCCGGAGAAACACCCCTTCGCAACGCCGCGTTTTGCCGGCGACTGTACAACGAGCGGAATTGCTGCAGCGACGAGAATGCGTGCAACGACCATCGAGCACACGTGAAGTCCCATCCGCTCTCGAAGATCTCGCTCGACATTACGCCAACGTGCAATCTCACCTCGCGTCAAGAGGGCAACCAGGCCAACTGCGGCTTCCCGTTTGAACAATCGCCATCGCGGGTCTGGCGCGATCGGAAAGGCGTCGAAGTGGCGCGGGGTCGCGTCACTGGTTTCGCTCACCTTCGAGTGGAAGTGACCGACGACAAGGGCGTCCCGATCCGGATCCGCTTGCGTGATCTGAACGAAGACGACATCTGTTTCCTGGCGGCGTGGTGCGGCGTGCCAAGCGAATGCCGGCTCGACGATGTCGCCTTGGCGGCCCGCAACTGGACGCCGATCACCATGACCTGGAAGGCGTCGGCGCTGTGCCACAAACCGCTCTACTTCGAGGAAGAGCAGCTGGAACGCTACGGCCACACGACCGGGCCGATCTTCCAACCGGTGGTCTCCGGCGCCCACTTCTTCGCCAACATCGCCTTGCTGCCCTACAACATGGGCATCCATCCGATGTCGGAATGCCAGTACGCCTTGGGCTACTACCGGCCGGGCAGTTGTGCTCCCTGGATGATCCCGCCGTTCCCGCTGAGTGCCCGCGGGGCGTTGGCGGAGACAGGCGTCATCCTCGGCGGGTTCTACCTGATCCCGTAACACGATCCGAACACCTTGCCGGCAGCCCCGAAAGGCTGTCGGCGACCATGATGCACCTGTAACGGGAGCGATTGGCGAGCGAGCGGGGGAACGGTGCACAACCGTTCCGCCGCTTGCTTCGTTT
>JBIKVL010000196.1:0-6933 GCA_044356875.1 Pirellulaceae bacterium
GTCGATCCGCCGTGCCCTGTTTAACGCGGAGAGCGCTAAGTCGCCAGCGCCCAACGCCCCATGACAGCGGGCGGCGTCCAGCAACAGCGGTCCCGTGGCCAGTTCCAGCTTGTCCAAATGCTCGACAGTGGCTAGCGCCTCGCGCCACGCCTTCATGCGAGTCGACTCGCGAACGCGATCCGTGAGCACGTCGCGGTAGGCGTTGCGAACAAGAGCCAGTGTGGGAGGATCGCGCAGATAGGCGGTCAGCGTGTCGCGATGTCCCGCTACAAAACTTACCGCGAACCCGCCGCGCGCCTCGGCTTGATAGAGGGTGCCGCGAACCTTGCCTGTGACGCGAATCTCGCCCGCCGCCCTTAACAACGCTTGCCGCAGCGCGACGACATCGGTGAGTCCCTGCGCGGCGTAGGCGTCGAGCACCGCGCGGGCGGTCAGCATTTCGTGGATGGCGATCGCCTGCGCGGTGCTGACCAGGATCGGAGTCGCTCGATTCCGCAACTGTCCTTCCGGAAGCGGGCGGGCCGCGAGTCCAAAAAGCCAATCGCCCTTTGCGTCCGTCCGGCCGCCACGTCCAGCGTCCGGCGCATCCGCCCCGCTTACGGTCGCCATGCCCGACCACTGCCGCGGCGCTTCGTTGCTTGTCCCCTTGGTTGCCACGCGACTGGAGCTTCCAACGGCTGCGGTCATCGCCGCGCGAAGTTCCGGCGGGACCGCGGCGGCGGCGATGAGTTCCGCGACCGCAGTCGAGGCGGCTTTAGCCGGGGCGTTTTCGTCGGCTGGAACTGGGCAGGCGAACGCTGTCACGAAAAACGCGACGAGGGAACATGCGGCGAGCGAAAACGCGGAGAATGGAAACGCGGAGAGGGTAAACGCGGAGAGAGCAGGGGCCGTCCATCGAATAGTCGATCGGCAGGTCGATTCCGCGCGAAGAAGGTTGATAATCATCGCATGGTTAACTCAGACCGTGGCTTGTCGTCCCCGCACCAAATGATGACGATATACCAACAGAGGGTGGCTAGCAACCAAGCCGTGCGGCATTCGGCCGGAAGTCGCGGCGTTCTTACGCAGAAGGGCCAGCATGGACCAATTCCAGGAAATCGGTATCGCTTATCTCATTACGTTTGGATGGGCGATTGTCGGCTCTGTGTCCATGGGAATCGGCATCATCATCACGCTCAAAATGTTTTCCGCCTCGACGCGGGAGTTGGACGAGTGGTCATTGATTCGGCAGGGCAATCTGGCGATGGCGATCGTGCTTGCCGCCGTCATCCTGTCGCTGGGGTGGGTCGTATCGTCGGCCGTCCGGCCATGAATGCCGTTCGTTCCCCTACGCGACGGCGATTCCTCGTGCTCGTCGCGATTGCGGTGCTTGGCCTCACCGCGATGCAGCAGCGATCCCCCAAGGGATCGTCTGTCGACGTGAATTCGACAAACGCTCTGCGTTCGACTGCCCCTCGGCCGCCGTCCACGGCGTCATCCACGGCGTCATCCACTGCGTTGGAACGCGGTCCGACGGCGTCGTCCTCGAGCGGCTCGACGCGGTTTTCACCGCGGCTGGGCGCGCAGACTGTCGGTGGATATTCCGGCGAACCCCGAACCCGCGCTCGGCTTTCCGCGCCCACCGTTGCCACTTTCGATCGCAGCGCTCGGACAAGTTACCGCTCGGAAGAACCGCGATCGGCGGCGGCGGTCGAGAGGCGAATGGCAACACCGGCGTTCGCGCCAGTTGAACTCAGGGCGGCGGCCCCCGAGGAGTTACGGGTGACGGCGGTCAGCCGCGCGAATCCCGCGCTGTGCGAAATTGGTGGCGGCAGCGACCTCGGGCTGAAAGTTGGGCAACGGCTGCTTGTCCGCCATCCGACCGACGACGCCCAAACGATCGGATCGGTGCAAATTATCGCCGTCCACCCAAGCCACAGCGTCGCCGAGGGAGTGCCGGCTCAAGTGGGAATGGCGTTGCTGCGGTGGGCCCCGAAAGACGCCGAGCGGGTCGAGGTGGAAGGGGTGGGCCTGACGCCCGACGAGGCGCTGCGGGACGCGTTCCGCAACGCTGTCCGACAAGTGATGGGAACCATTATCGATGCGGAGACGCGAGTCGAGTCCGATCAATCGCTGCGCGAACGCGTGCTGACGTTCAGCGAGGGCTTTGTGTCGCACTTCGAGGAACTGGGGCAATCCGTGGCGAACGGGTTGGTGCGCCGCTCGATCCGCGCTTGGGTGCGGCGCGGGGATGTGCAATTGGCGACGGGACGGATCGCGAGTCGAAAGGTGGTTTCCGGCAATTTGTACGCGCAAGCGGTGACCAAGGGCGAACAGCGGCGCGACGGCCTGATTCTGGCCCGGAAGATCCTCGATCTTTCCCCAGCCCAATTGTTCGACGCGCGATTGGTGGGCGAACCGCGAGTGATCGCCGTCGATGGCGATGTCGCCCGCATCGCCTATGACATCGCCATTCGGCTCGATCCGGATCGGTACGCGTTCGCCGAGGACCAATTGCGGCGGATTCTCTCGTCGATCGCGACCCGCAAAGGCGAGGCTTCGGCCGAAAGCGAAACGATCAAGCCCGAATTCCAGGCCTCGCGGGGCGAACTGTTCCGGAAACGGTTCGCGAACCTGGACTCGCCCGACAGTATGCGATTACGCGCGGCGGACTTCGGCGAAGTGCGCTCGCTGGAACGCTTGCGGATTCCGGTTCCCACTGGCGACCGCCGCGGACTGGCGGTTTCGTTCGTCTCCGAGCCGTCGGGACCGCGAACGTTGGTCGCGCTGCAAGCGACGGACCAGTGGCAGTGGTTCGAGGTCGATGCGTCGCTTGTCCCCAGCCACGGCCCCGCGACGCTGGCGATCACGCTGCGAAGCGCCGGCCAAGCCGTCATCCGCGAATGGCGGCTGCCGCTCGGGCCATGGCACGCGAGCCAGTCGTTCGTGCCCGACTCGAATCACTCGCCCCGCACGCTGCTCGTTTCGCCACTATTCCTCTATCATCAGGGCGAGGGCTACGACATTCCGACGATCAACTACGCGGAGGGAGTGACGCTGACATTGGAAACGACCTGTCCCACGAGCGAATTGCGGGAAGTTTCCGCCACCGAGGTCCGCTTCCTTCCCGCCGACAGCAAGTGAGTTCGACAGCAAGTGAGTTCGCGGACGCCTCGCTCGCGGTTCGAAGCATTCGCGAAAAAGTTCGCGGCCGTGGTCGCGGTTGGGGATGCGGCTGGGGACGCGGTTGGGGACGCGGTCGGGGGCCCGTCGCGTCTCGTGGCGTGAAGGCGAATTGCGAGAAGTCGAGAGAATCCGGGAGGCATCAAACACGCGATGCGTGACTGGCTGGCGAACAGGGAACCGCTGACGCTTCGGTGGTTGCGTCGTGGCTTAGGCGACGCGGATGGTGCGGGCGGCGCGGATGGTGCGGACGCGGATGGCTTGGGCGACGATGGCTTGGGCGGCGATGCGAGCGTTCAGTCCGCGTTGTGGACATGGGAGGACGGCGTGTGGCATGCGCGCGATTGGCGAACGATCGCGGGAGATGTTTGCCGAGTCGCCGCGTGGCTCGCGGAGAACGGCGTGCGGGCGGGAACCTTGGTCGCTCACATTGCCGATAACAGTTACGCGTGGATCTTGACCGATTTGGCGCTCATGGGCCTGGGCGCGATCCATGTGCCGATGCACACGTCGTTGCCGGTGAGGCAATGGAACCGCCAACTCCGCCATTGCCATGCGTCGATCGCGATTCTCGGCGAACGGCAACGCGGCTTGGCCGGGGAACTCGCGGTCGACCGCGTGTTTACCCACCGCGACATACTCGCCGCCGCCAGGCAGTCGTCCGACGTGGCCGTTGGCGAATCGCTGCTTCGCGAAACGCAGCGGACATTGGATCCGCATATCGCGTCAACGATCCTCTATACCTCGGGAACGCTCGGAGAACCGAAGGGCGTGGTGCTCAGCCATGCGAATCTGCTCTCCAACACCAACAGCATTCTTCAGGCGTTCGTCGAGCGGGAGAGGGAGCGTCGGTTCTGCCTGTTGCCGTTCAGCCATATCTACGCCAGGACGTGCGACCTGTATGTCTGGGCGGCGAACGGCACGGAGATGGCGTTGGCGGCTCGCCCCGAGTCATTGGCGGAAGACCTCCGCGCGATCGGTCCCACCTTCATCAACGGAGTGCCGCTGTTCTTCGATCGGCTGCGACGACAACTGCAGGCAGCGGGTGTTGATCGGCGCCCGGGCTCCTTGCGGGCCGCGCTGGGTGGCCGTATTGAACTCTGCGTATGCGGCGGCGCCGCGACTCCCGAGCCGCTATACGATTTCTTCCACGACCAGGGGGTGCCACTGCTACCCGGCTACGGACTAACCGAGGCATCGCCGGTCGTCGCCGCCTCGACGGCGCAAGAGTGCGAACGCGGCGCGGTCGGCCGGCCCCTGCCCGGCGTGGAAGTGCGGCTAGCCGACGACGGCGAGATCCTCGCCCGCGGCCCCAGCGTCATGCTTGGCTATCACGCCGACGCGGACGCGACGGCGGAAGCGGTCCGCGATGGCTGGCTGCACACCGGCGATCTTGGAGCCTGGACCGATCGCGGTCTCCTGCGGGTCGTCGGCCGCAAGAAAGAGTGCTTCGCGCTCGCGACGGGGAAGAACGTCGCCCCGGCAACGCTCGAACTCCAACTGCTGGAAGACCCCCGCATCGCCCAGGCCGCGATCGTCGGCGATGGCCGCGATTGCCTCGTCGCCCTGGTTGTCTTGCGCGTTTCCTTGGACGCTGCGACGAACCACGCAAACTCGCCGCGAACAGCCGCCCAGGACGCGCCCACCCAGGACGCGCCCACCCAGGACGCGCCCGCCCAGATCGCAGCCGCCCAGATCGCAGCCAATGTCGCCATGGCCTTAGGTGAACGCCAACAGGCTCTGGCCCCGTCCGAGCAGGTTCGCGGCCTGTTGGTGATTGAGCGGCCGTTTACGCTCGAGATGGGCGAATGCACGACGAAGCTCACCTTATGTCGGCACGTTATCGAGCGGAATTACCGCCGCGCAATCGAAGGCCTGTATGCGGCGTTGAAGACCGCTCCACGAAGCGGGGCTCCTCTGACATTGTCTGTCCGCGATGCGGATAAGTTCCTGGCGGCGCCGGAGGAGTCGCCGAGATGACCCAGGAATCCGCGACAACGATGGGACCGATGTGGCGAGCGCTCTGGGAGCGCGGCGCGCTCGAACCGCTCTTCACGGCTCGAGGCGCGGCCACTTCGATGCCGCTTGTCGAGCGGGTCTGCGCTGCTTCGCTCGATTGCGTACGAGCGCACCGCGATCGCGGCTCGCTGTATGACGTCAACGGCAAACTCGCGACCGGGGTGCTCGACGACCTTGCCACAGCCGGTTATTGGGGTTTGCGGGTCGAGCCGACCTATGGCGGAGCAGGCGCCGATCTGGAGCGTTTCCTGCCGTTTCTGACCACCATGTCGACGCTCAGCCCGACAATCGCCGGCCTGGCGTCCGTGCATAGCTGTATCGGCGCGGCGGGAGCGATCGGCGCATTCGGCTCCGTCGAACAGAAGGAACGCTGGCTGCCACGACTTGCCCAGGGTGAACTGCAGACGGCGTTCGCGCTCACCGAGCCCGGCGCCGGTTCCGACTTGACCGCGATCGCCACCAGCGCGATCCGCGACGGCGAGCAGTACCGCGTTCGCGGCGAGAAGCTGTTCATTTCCAACTTGGCGCCCGGGCGGCTCCTCGTGCTGGTCTGTCGCATCGACGGCCAGCCGGCTGTGTTGCTGGGCGAATTGCCGTCGGCGCGATCGTCAGCGGGCGCATCTTCCGCAGCTGACCCTGTGCGTTGGGTCGATTACGGCCTGCACGCCTTGCGACGCACGATCAATCGGGGTGTGCGTTTCCAGGACTGGCTAGTGCCGGTAGCGAATCGGTTGACTCCGCCCGGCCGGGGCGATGGTTTGACGATCGCCTACCACGGATTGAACCGCGGGCGAGTGGCAGTGTGCGCGATGGCGGCGGGACAACTGCGAACGATGCTCGGCACGCTTGTTCCCTGGATTCGTCATCGCAAGACGTACGGAGCGTCGTTGGCGGATCGGGAATTGGTGCGGCGCCGGCTGGCGCGGCTGGCGGCGTTGATCGTCGGCTGCGACGCGTTGGTTCGTTGGTCCGCCGAACTGCTCGATGCGGGCTGGCGAGCGGAATTGGAATGCGCGACGGCGAAGATCTTTGGCAGCGAAGCGCTCAAGGAAGCGGCGATCGAGCTGATGATGAAGACGCATGGGGGCCGCGCGTTCCTGAAGGGCCACTGGTGGGGCGACAATCTGTACGACTATTTGACGCCGTGCGTCTACGAGGGCGAAGGCGAGATCTTGAGCCTCGCGGTGTTCCGCGGGCTCGTAAAGCAGCCGCGTGAAACCGCGATCGGCAGCGCTGCGACGAGCGGCGACTGGATCGCCGACGAGTTCCAGATCGCCGCTGGCGAGATTGCCGAGCTAGCGCGAAAGCACGGCGGTGCGGTCCTCGAGCGGCAAAGCGCCGCGGTCGATCTTTCGCAGCGCGTGCAGCGGCTAACGATCGCGGGCGTCGTGCGTCAGTTTCACGCGGCCAGCACTGTCGAGATCGAACGCTTGGCCGCCGAAGTGCTGCTCGACGCGCTCGACCGCGATGTGCGGCCGCGACGACGCCAAGAAGCGGAGGCGGCCCGCGCCGACCGGCTCGGACAATGGCTGGCGGACGACGGCTATCGCCACTGGCTAGCCGAACCGTTGCCTCCCGAAGTGTGGCTCGTCCGCGACAGCTAAGGGTTCGATCAGCCGGCTGAACGCCAGCGGCCGGTTCGATCAGCCGGCTCAGCGCCAGCGGCCGGTTCGATCAGCCGGCTCAGCGCCAGCGGCCGGTTCGATCAGCCGGCTCAGCGCCAGCGGCCGGTTCGATCAGCCGGCTCAGCGC
>JBIKVL010000197.1:0-6927 GCA_044356875.1 Pirellulaceae bacterium
TTTCCGACCATTCCTTGATCCGTTCTTGGCGAAAGGCTGTCCTTTCGCCTGGAAAGCGATCGGAACGCCACGCGTACGACAACAGGTGCCCCGCCTGCTCGTCGACGGACTGGCTTTCGATCGCCGCCGCCGCGTTCACTGACAACCATTCGAACGCCCGGTCAGCCGCATTCAAAGCCCTCCGGGTCGTCGCCACACGCCGCAGACCGCGAAGCGCCAAGGCGGTGACAAACGCCTTGGATTCCTCGGCCGGTGGCCGATGCGCCTCGGGTTCCCAGGCGCCATCCGCGCGTTGCACCTGGAGGAGGTATTCGACCATCGCTTCGGTGACTGGGGTCTTAGTGACTGCGTCATTGACATCGGCGGCGTCGACTTCCGCCATTTCCAACGTCCAGAGTCCATACGCCACGGTGATCGCGCGACCGTCGATCGCTCGGCCCGCTCGGAGGTCGTTTTGGCGTTGGGAGAACCAATCGCGAGTGAAGCGCGCGATCGCCTGTCGAGTCGGTTCGTCAGGCCGCAATCCGATCCGCTTTCCCTCGACCTGCACGAGCATCGGGAAAGACTGATGGTGGCAAGCAAAGCAGTCGCGATGGCGCGGGTAGTGGCGAGCCGCCCGTTCGAGAAGCGCGAGGCTGCGAGCGACCGCCTCCCGCGACGCCGGAGGTTGGCCCGGTTCCTTAGGTGTTTGTGCCTTAGGTGTTTGGCCCGTCACGATGGTCGACCGGCTATCGGCCGCTGGGGCTTGGCCTCGGACCGTCCCGATAACGAGGCAAGCCTTGAGAAACGCCAGGATGCAGATGGTGGGCAGGGCGAAGGCCGATCGGCGTCTAAATGGCATACAGTCCGATCCGCGGCTAAGAGCGGCGTTGAAACACGGGATCGGCGAGGCGGCCGTCGTCTTGCCGTTGGTAAACCAAATGTCCGAGCCAGCGGCTATCGTCGGCTTGAGGGAAGTCGGTGCGTAGATGGACTCCGCGGGACTCTTCGCGGGCCAACGCCGCTCGGAGCAGCACTCGGGAGACGGCCAGCATGTTCTGCAGTTCCCAGCCGTCGGCGTTCGTGAATTGGCGTTCGAAGACGTACCGGGACCAAGCGTCGACCGTCTCGACGGCGTCGGCAAGCGCCAAACGTTCGCGCCGCACGCCAGCGGTCCGCCACAGCAGGCTTTTGAGCGAATTGCGGATGTCGGCCAAATCGAGCGGCTCGTCGGGTTCGCGTTGCGGATGGTTTTCGAGCGGACAGGCGGGCGCGAGGGTGTTCGAGTCGGCGGCGGCGGCCGAGGCGCCATGGCCGGCTCGGGCGCCGTAGACGAGGCCTTCGAGCAAGCTGTTGCTGGCCAGCCGATTGGCGCCATGCAAGCCTGTCGACGTGACTTCGCCGGCCGCCCACAATCCGGGGACGGACGTGCGGCCATCATGGTCGACGACCACGCCGCCAATCATATAGTGGGCTCCGGGCCGCACCGGGATGCGGTCACGGGCGAGATCCAGCCCGAACTTCGCGCACATCGCGGCGATGCCGGGAAACCGCCGCCGCGTGAATGCCGGGTCCAAGTGGCTCATGTCCAGATACACGCAAGCGTGCCGGGTCCGCTCCATTTGCGATTCGATCGCCTGGGAAACGACGTCGCGCGGCGCCAATTCGCCACGCGGATCGTAGTCCGGCATGAAGCGATACCCGTGGCGATCGACCAACCGGCCGCCTTCGCCGCGAATCGCTTCGGTGATCAAGTTGCGGCTGCTGCCCGCGATGTACAAGACGGTCGGATGGAACTGGACGAATTCCATATCGCGGAGCGGCACTCCAGCGCGAAACGCGAGAGCGTGGCCGTCGCCGGTCGCCACCGGCGGATTGGTCGATTCGCGATAGAGCTGTCCGGCGCCGCCGGTGGCGAGAATCGTTTGCTTCGCCCAGACCAGCATCATGCCATGGCGTTCGTCGCGTACCAGAGCGCCGCGGCAGGCCCCTTCGAAGGTGAGCAGGTCGAGCGTGAAGCAGCGTGACCAGACCTGGGTGTTGCCCAGCCGCCGAGTCCGCTCGATCATCGCCCGCATGACCTCGCGGCCGGTCGCGTCTCCCAGTGCATGGACGATGCGGTGATGGCTATGCCCGCCTTCGCGGCCCAGTACCAACGCCCCAGCGTCCTCGTCGAACGCCGTACCCCACTCTATCAACTCGCCGATCCGCTCGGGCGCCTCGCGAACCACGTCCGCGACCACCTCCGGATCGCAAAGCGCTCCACCGGCGGCGAGCGTGTCGGCGATGTGGTTCTCGAACCGGTCCTCGGGGTCCATCACGCCCGCGATCCCGCCCTGGGCCCAACTGCTATTGGAAAGCTCCAGCACGTCTTTGGTCACCACCACCACCGACAGGCTTGGATCGACGGCGTTGGCGGCCCGCAATCCGGCCACGCCCGCGCCGATCACAAGCACGTCGGTGTGCCAGTGGGGCAAGCGTTTCGGATGGAACGGGACAAGGTATCGCGGGGTGATGGTGGGCAAGGGAAACGATGCTCCGCGGCTTACGTGATGTGGGCGCCTTGGGTCTCGACGTAAACAGAGTACAGCGATTGGCTGGCGCACATGAACAGGCGGTTGCGTTTCGTGCCGCCGAAACAGACATTGCCGCAGATTTCCGGCAGCAAAATCTGGCCGATACGAGTGCCGTCCGGCGCGAAGATGTGCACGCCATCGTAGCCGTCGCCGACCCAGCCGGCGCTGGCCCAGACGTTTCCGTCCACGTCCGCGCGAATACCATCCGCGAAGCCGGCTTCCGTGAAGCCGTCCAGCTTCATCGAGGCGAACTCGCGGCCCGCGCCGTTGAGCCGCGTGCCGTCGACCACATCCCAGACCTTGATGTTCTTCGGAGCGTTGGGATAGTGCGAAGCGCCAGTGTCCGCGACGTACAGCTTCTTGTAATCCGGCGAGAAACAGAGGCCATTCGGCTTGAAGATATCGTCCGCCACCTTGTCGATCTTGCCCGTCTTTGGATCGATGCGATAGATGGCTTCCTTGAGCAGCAGGTCGCCCTTGTTGCCCTCGTAATTCATGAGGCTGCCGTAGCCGGGATCGGTGAACCAGACGCCGCCATCAGGATGCACAACGGCGTCGTTCGGGGCGTTGAACGGCTTGCCATTGAACGTTTCCGCCAGCGTCGTGACCTTGCCTGAAGGCTCGTAGCGCACCACTTTCCGCGTGCCGTGCTCGCAGGCGATCTGACGGCCCTGGAAGTCGAACGTGTTGCCGTTGCTGTTGCCGGCCGGTTTGCGAAACACGCTCACATGGCCGTCCTCTTCCAGCCACCGCAACTGGATGTCGTTGGGAATGTCGCTCCACAGGAGATACCGGCCAACGCCACTCCACGCCGGCCCTTCCGCCCACAGCGTGCCGGTATGCAGGCGTTGGATCGGGGTGTTGCCAAGCTTGTACTTCTTGAACCGCGGGTCCAACACCTTGATGTCGGCGTCGGGATAACGAACAGGCTGGGCATTCGGACCGTATTCGCGGGCGGCCGCGTCGCCAGTCCGCAGAGCCACCGCCGCGGCGGCAGCGCCAGCCACCGCCAGGAACGACCGGCGGCTCGGTGAAACGGCGGAGGTCGCCGAATTCCAAAGCGGGGACTCGCGTCGACGCAGAAAGGACGGACCGGACAACGGCTCGCAGAACGAATTGGCCATGATGCACCTCGGGAACGACGGAACATTCAGGAACAGGAAGGACGACCACGATCGGAACCAGCGGAGCAGCGCCTGTGGCAAGACGCGGGCCTACCGCTATCGCCAGTTACGGTAGACCAGCTGGCGAGTCTATTCAACCGGCAACGCCGTCAAACTCTCGCCAGCTCGCCAAAGACATCCGGCCTCAATCCAGCCGCTGCGCCGCGACGAATTTCGCAATGCGTAGCGATTGCGTCAACAGAGCGGGCAACGGCGCTCTGTAGCGATTTTACCGATCGTCGCGGTTTATCGCAGGAACACGGTTTTGACGGGCGCGTTTTTCATGGCCAGCCCGCGAGCTTGTTGCCGAATCTCAACCTACCGATCGATCGTTGGCGGCCTAGCGCCGCCGATGTCCTTGATGCCTTGACTTCGCCGTTACTCACGCGGGGCGACTTATGCCGAACAACAACATCAAGCTTGCCGAGATTCCTTCCGACGAATTTCCCGTTACGACGAGGCCGCACGCCAACGGCCGACGCCTGCGAATCGACCCGCCGCATGTCGCTCGGCCCGCGATCAGCCTGTTGGTTTCGTCCTACAACAAGCCGGATCACCTGCGGAAGTGCCTCGCGTCGATCGCCTTGCAGCAAGGGTTGGACGCGCCGCCCGAGGTCGTTGTCACCGACGACGGCTCGGACGAGGAAACGCTACGGGTCGTTGAAGACTTCGCGGCCGAATCCGGCTTTCCAACCGTGCTGACAACCCATCCGCACGACGGCTTTCAACTCGCCCGCTGCCGCAACGACGGAGTGCGTGCGAGCAGCGCGCCGTACTTGTTGTTTCTGGACGGCGACTGCGTTCTGCCCGTCGACCACGTAGCGTGGCATCTTCGCTTTCGGAAACCGGGAATCGCGGTCGCTGGCGACTGTATTCGCCTCGCCCGCGAAACGTCCGAACTGGTCACGCTCGATACGATCCAAGCGGGCGAATTCCAAAGCTGGGGAAGCGCTGACGAGCACCGCAGGCTGCTCCGTCGACATCGCTCGACGATTCTCTATCGCTGGATTCCCCATCCCCGTAAACCGACCTTGATCGGCAACAATATCGGCCTGTGGCGGGCGGACTACGAACGGGTCAATGGCTTCGATGAGGAGTTCCGCGGTTGGGGGTGCGAGGACGACGACTTCTCCCGCCGCCTACGCAGCGCAGGCGTGGGAATCCGCAGCATTCTGCAACATACGCGGACCTTCCACCTGTGGCATCCTGTCGATGTCACCGCGCCGAAACAGTGGAAGGAAGGTATGAACGTCGCCAAGTTGATGCAAGCCCGGCCGACCTACTGCGCTCGCGGACTGTTCGAGACGGCCGCCGACGAGTCGCTTTCGACCGTCGCAATCCGCGTCGCTCACGGCGATTCCTCACGGAACGCGACGAATGCCAGTCCGCACTTCAACCCATCGGCTCCTCCCGGCGCCATCGCTGGCCGAATTTCCGTGTTCCGTTCCGACACCGTTGTCCGCGAATTGTCGCGCCGCGCCGCGTAATGAACGCCAACGGCGGCGATTGAGAAACGCGACGTTTGAGAAACGCGACGATCACAACGCGCGACTTTTGCGGAGCGAGACGTTTGGGAAACGCGGCGATTACAACGCGTGGCGTTTGAGACGCGCGGCGATTGCGGACGCGAGACGATTGCGGACGCGAGACGATTGACTTGGCGCGCGCCAACGAGAAAAATGCCGCGTTTCCGTTGGCCACCGGCCGCCGCCAAAATCCTCCCACCTCGCCTTCCTGGGTTTCGCCATGCGCTCCTCGCAGTCCCGTTCGCGGTCCCTGTTGTTTTCACTCGCTTCCTGGTCCACACCCGTCCCCCTTTCCAACACGCCTGCCGCTTCGTCGCCGCGCCACTGGCTGGCTCTGGGCCTGCTCGCCGCCGCGTGGCTCCTGCGGCCGGCGGTTGCCGAGTTCGCCAGCGTCCACGGTCAAAGCGTGGGCACGGTCCAGGGAGCCGAGAATTGGCCAAGTTGGCGGGGGCCTAAGGGCGATGGCGTCGCGGCGGGCAAGGACTATCCGACACGCTGGAGCAAGACCGAGAACATCGCATGGAAAGTCGAACTGCCCGGAAAAGGCTCGTCGACACCGGTCGTCTGGGGCGATCGCATGTTTCTGACCTGCGGCGTGGGCGGGAAGAACACGATCCTGTGCCTCGATCGGAACGGCAAGACGCTGTGGAGCACCGCCGCAGGGAATGAGGCTCCAGGGAAACATAAGAAAGCCACCGGCGCCAACCCTTCGGCGGTGACGGATGGCCGGCATGTCTTCGCCTACTTCAAGAGCGGCGATCTCGTGTGCTTCGACATGGACGGCAAGCTGGCCTGGCAGCAGAACCTGCAAACGTTATTCGGCAAAGACACGCTGTGGTGGGACCTAGGCACGTCCCCCGTCCTCACCCGCGGCCACGTGGTGGTCGCCGTCATGCATAGCGGGCCCTCATTCCTCGTCGCGTTCGACAAGACGAGCGGCAAGCAGGCTTGGAAACAGGATCGAAATCTCAACGCGCCGAGCGAAGCCGCGCAGAGTTACTCGACTCCAATGGTGGTCGAGGACGGCGGCCGCGAACTGCTGGTGGTGCTGGGGGCTGACCATGTCACGACCCACGATGCCGCGACCGGCGCCGAACTGTGGCGTGTCGGCGGCTTGAATCCCACCGGCCATCAATACTTCCGCTCGATCGCTTCCGCTGTGGCCGCCGACGGGATCGTCGTCGCGCCGTACGCCCGCGGCGCTTCCTTGACTGGGGTGCGAATGGGCGGCAGCGGCGATGTCACGAAGACGCACGTCACCTGGTCGCTGGAAGGACTGGGCGCCGACGTTCCCACCCCCGCCATCGCCGACGGCAAAATTTACCTTTGCACCGACAAGGGCGACGTCTCGTGCCTGGACTTAAAAACCGGCAAGACGCTCGGCAAAGCGGCGCTCGAAAGAAACCGCAACGCCTACAGCGCGTCGCCGATTCTCGCGGGCGGCCATTTGTATTTGACCCGTGAAGACGGCAAGACGTTCGTGCTAAAAGCCGACGCCACGCTCGCCACCGTCGCTTCCAACGAATTGGAAGGCGAATTCGTCGTCGCCACGCCCGTACTCGTCGATGGCCATGTGCTCATCCGAACGCTCGACAATCTTTATTGCATCGGCGCCAAGTAATGTTGCCGGACAAATAATATTGCCCGACATTTAACATTGCCGGACATTTAACATTGCCGGAC
>JBIKVL010000198.1:0-6919 GCA_044356875.1 Pirellulaceae bacterium
TGTCAGTTGTTAGTTGTTAGTTGTCAGTTGTCAGTTGCCAGTTGTCAGTTGTCAGCTTGCAGCCACCGACCTCCAGCCACTCCAGCCACTCCACACTCCACATTCCCCACTCCACATTCCACATTCCCCATTCCCCACCAGCAACCAGCAACCAGACTGTGACGCATGAGCAACGAACCGCTGCCTTTGGAACATTCCTGTTTGCGTTGGGTTTGCGATACCCGCGACTGGGACTTCGAGACGACGAGCGATCTGCCGGACATGAACGACATGGTGGGGCAGAGTCGCGCGTTGTCGGCGTTGAATTTCGGCACGGCGATTCGCCGCGAGGGGTATCACCTGTACGTGATGGGACCGCCGGGCATTGGCAAACGCACGGCCGTCATGCAGGTGCTGGCCAATCGTTCATCGAACCAGCCGACGCCCACGGACTGGATTTATGTGAACAACTTGGACGACCTGCGAAAGCCGCGGGCGATTTCGTTGCCGGCGGGGCGTGGGATGCGGTTCCGACAGGATGTCGACACGTTGATCGACGACCTGACGAACGCGATTCCGGCCGCGTTGGAGACCGACGCCCACAAGGCGCGGCTGCAGGAGATTGACCGCGAGCAGTCCGAGCGGCAATCGACCGCGTTCGCCGCGTTGGCGAACGAGGCCAAAGCCCATGGCATTCAGTTGATTCGCACGCCGGGCGGCTTCGCGCTTGCGCCGCTCAAGAATGGCGAAGTGCTCAGCCCCGATGAATACCAGGCGTTGCCCGAAGCGGAACGCCAGGAGATTCAGCGAACGGTCGCCGACTTGCAGCGGAAGCTGCAGGAGTTGATCGAGCAGGTGCCGAAGTGGCACAAGGAGACCCGCGACAAGGTCAAGGAGTTGAATCGCGAGACGGCGCGGCTCGCGGTCGGCCACCTGCTCGCGCAAATCAAGGAAAAGTATGGCGACTTGCCGCCGGTGCTCGCCTATCTCGAGGCGGTGGAGAAGGACGTCGTCGAGCGTGTCGACGAATTCCAGCCGCAAGAGGAAGGGCCAGTGACGCTGTTTGGCGGCGGTCCCCAGAAGCCGACGCTCGAGGATTACGAAGTCAATTTGCTGGTCGACCACAGCACGACATGCGGCGCCCCGATCCTGTACGAGGATCATCCGAGCTTCCACAATTTGCTGGGGCGGGTCGAGCATGAATCGCACATGGGCGCGTTGACGACCGACTTCACGCTCATCAAGGGCGGAGCGCTCCATCGCGCCAACGGCGGCTATCTGATCGTCGACGCGTTGCGGCTGTTGCAGCAGCCGTTCAGTTGGGAAGGGTTGAAGCGGGCGCTGGCGTCGAAGTCGGTCAAGATCGAGTCGCTGGGCGAGGTGCTCAGCCTCATCAGCACCGTGTCGCTCGAGCCCGAACCGATACCGCTGGATGTGAAAGTGATCCTGCTGGGCGATCGTCTGCTGTATTACATGCTGCACGAGTACGACCCGGACTTCGCCGAGCTGTTCAAGGTGTCGGCGGACTTCGACGAGCATTTGGAACGCACGCCCGAGAACACGCGGCTCTACGCCAGCTTTCTCGCCACCTTCGCGCGGCGCGAAGGCCTGCGGCCGCTGACCCGCGCCGCGATCGGACTCGTGTTGGAACAGGCGGCCCGTTTCGCGGAGGATTCCGGTCGGCTCTCGACCCGCATGCGATCGCTCGCCGATCTGCTCCGCGAGGCGGACCATTGGGCCGATACGGCGAGCGCGGCGACGATCGCCGACACGCATATTCAGCAGGCGATCGACCAGCAGTTGCATCGGTCGGACCGGATCCGCACGCTCATTCAGGACGAAATCGAGCGGGGCACGCTGTTCATCGACACCGACGGCGCGTGTGTCGGACAGGTGAACGGACTGTCGGTGCTCGAATTGGGCGACACGCGTTTCGGCCAACCAGCGCGGATCACCGCCACCGCGCGGCTGGGACGCGGCGAAGTGATCGACATTGAACGCGAAACGAAGCTTGGCGGCGCCATCCATTCCAAAGGCGTGCTCATCATTTCCTCGCTGTTGGCGTCCCGCTACGCTCGCAACCAGCCGCTGCCGCTGACCGCCAGCTTGGTCTTCGAGCAGTCTTACGGGATGGTCGACGGCGACAGCGCGTCGGTCGCCGAGCTCGCCGCGTTGCTGTCGGCGCTGTCTGGAATTCCGATCCGGCAGGAATTGGCGGTCACCGGTTCGCTGAACCAGCTGGGACAAGTGCAACCGATCGGCGGCGTGAACGAAAAGATCGAAGGCTTCTTCGACGTGTGCCGCCGCCGGGGACTGACCGGTCGGCAAGGCGTGTTGATTCCCAGCTCGAACGTCCGCCATTTGATGTTGCGGCGGGACATCGTCGAGGCGTGCGCGGCGGGGAAGTTCCATGTCTACCCCGTCAAAACGCTCGACGAGGCCCTGACGTTGTTGACAGGCGTGCCGGCCGGCGCGGCCGACGCCCAAGGCCGGTTTCCCGCCGGCACCGTCAACGCGGCCGTCGAAACTCGCGTCCAGGAACTGCTGCAGTTGCGTTCGCGCTATGGCGCGGAATCCAAGAGCGACGGCCGCCCCAGTCCTTTGCCGGAATAAATCCCGCCATGGCCACACAACGGTCCGCTTCCAGTTCTTCGCCCCCGAACGTTTCACCCTTGAACGTTTCACCCTCGAACGTTTCGCCTTCCGGCGCTTCGCAACCCGCGCGCTCCGCCCGTGTGCTTGTCGCCATCGATAGTTCGCCGGATGGCCAGTTGGCGTTGGAACTCGCCGCCGCCCTGGCCGCCCAATGGCCGGAGACGGCCGGCGAGCCGCAGGCTGTCGAACTGTGTGGCGTGTTTGTCGACGACGACGCGTTGCGGGGCGCGGCCGCTCTGCCTTTCGTTCACGAGATCGCCCTGCATTCGGCGGTGACGCGACGCTTGGAACTGGGCGCAATCGAACAGTGGTTGGAACGAATCGCCGACCGGCTTCGCGAGTCGCTGGCGGCGGCGGCCCGCGACGCGGCCGTGCATTGGTCGTTCATGGTGCGACGTGGCCGAGCGGCGCAGGTGCGTTGGGAGCTGACCCGGGACGCCGACTGGGTCATTGTCGGCGGGCACAGCCTGAGCCCTCCCGTGGCCCGTCCGCGTATTGGCGGGAGTTCGCGGCGGGCATCCGCACCGCCGTCGCCGCCGCCGCTCCTCGTCGTCCACGACGGTTCAGCGGCCAGCACGCGACTGCTCGACAATGCCGCTCGGTTGGCCCAGCGCCGGCAAACGCGGCTCGAACTGTTTCTCGCCCAGCCTGATGACAGTGAACGGGCCGGATCGAGCGCGAAAGAATCGTTGGCTCGGCTGCAGCAGCGGGTGGTTTCGGAGTTGGCCGCTTTGCGAGTTGCGGGATTCGTTCATCCGACTCCGCTCCGCTCGGCTGCCGATCTGATGGCGATGGCCCGCATCTGGCGGCCACAGTTGATACTGGTGGCGGCATCCAGCGGCCTGATCGACGCCGATTCCCTGGAGCTTTTGGTGTTGGAGCACCACGGTCCGATCGCGCTCTTGGTGTAGGACTCGGCGGTAAACGAGGACGGCGAACGGTATTTTGTTTACCGCCAAGCCGAAGGCGCTGGCTCGGATGGCGACCGGCATCGGCACCGCGTCGCTGCGCGGGTTGGAGGCCGAGCCATCGCCTACGGCTCGGCGGTAAACGATGATGGAAAACGAAGCTCTAAGTTTTGGAGATGGCATGTCCCTACCGGCTCCTTTGGGTAGTCGCTCCCCGCGGGCGTTCGCGATCGTGCCGGCGGCTGGTCTGAGCCGACGCATGGGCCAAGCGAAACTGCTTCTGCCCTGGGGCCAAGCCACCGTGATCGAGTGTGTGCTCGCCCGCTGGTGCGCCAGCCAGGTCGAGCGGATCGTGGTTGTCGCTCGGCGCGGCGACGAGCCGCTGCACGATCGAATCCGCCAAGCTCAACGGCGTTCCGCCGCCCTCGCGTCGCCGCCGCCGCCCTTCGATCCAAGGAGCTTGCCCGATCCGACGCCTCGCATCGAACTCGTGCTTCCCGCCTCCGATCCGCCCGACATGAAGGATTCCGTGCGAGTCGCGTTGTCTCACCTCCGCGAAGTCGCGCAAGCGCGGCCAGACGACGTTTGGCTGATGGCGCCGGCCGACATGCCCGATCTATCGAGCCGCGTGGTCGATCGTTTGATCGAGGCCACGCGGCGGTTTCCGGGCGAGATCCTCGTGCCGCGAGCGGGCGGGCGTCGCGGTCATCCGGTCCTGTTTCCGTTCGCCTTCGCCCCGCACGTGGATGGGCTTGGTCCGAGCGAAGGGTTGAACCGACTGCTCGAAAGGCTGCCCGTGCGGGAGCTTGAATGGCCCGTCGAGGCGGCGGACGAGGCGGTTCCCGGCGACCTCGATACGCCCGCCGATTACGCTCGGGCGGTGGAATCCGGCCGCTCGCGCTGTTAGTTTGCTACTCGCGGTTGAGACTCGAGGATCCGCAGTCCGCGGTCCGCTCCCCACAGCAGGTGACGCTCTATGAAGACGGTTCCAGCTTCCGGTCGGCCTCGCGCGTCGGCTTGGGCGATGAGAGCCGGGCCGCTGGGGTGGCTCGTCGTGTTCCTGCTCGTCCTGCCCCTGACCACCGGCTGCTCCGGCTGCCGCCCGAACAACGCGGCGGCCCAGAAGAAAAAAGCGGAGGAGGAAGAGAAGGCGAAGAAGGACGAAGAAGAGCAAATCAAGCTCAAGAAAAAGAAGGACTTGCCGGACTACGAGCTGACCAAGCTGACCAGCTACCCCGACGACCCGGATCAAGTGCAGAACTTCGTCAAACCGGGCCATTGGGTAACGATGACGGAGCAATTGCGGGCGAACAACTTCGATATGTCGGCCGAGTTCGAATTGTCGGCGACGGACGCCGACAGCAAACCGTATCTGGTCGAGCAGACCGACTTCCATCTGCGGCTCGCGCGGCCGATCGGTTTGCCGAAAGGCCAGATCCGGACGCTTGAACTGACCACCTATGTGCCGCGCGAGAAACGCGACGATCCGCAGGGGGAAATTCGCCGAGTGTGGTTTGATGGCCGGCTGCTCGCCGCCCGCAACGGCAAGTTGCTGGGGGAGAGCCGCGAAGCCACGACGGCCATGCAGCCGCACGAATGTTTCCTGGTCGCGCTGGCCCGCGAGCCCAACAACTATCGCTACCTCAAGGTGCTCGATTCGATCGCGCCGCCCTCCTTCGAAGCCGAAGGCGCGCGGCGGTTCCACTATCGCGTCGTGATCCCGCCCTTGGACCAGTTCGTCCCGCTACCGTCGCATCCACTCACCTGGACCAGCATCGCGTACGTGTTTTGGGACGACATCGATCCGAATTCGTTATCCAGCGAACAGCAATTGGCGTTGCTCGACTGGCTCCACTGGGGTGGACAACTCGTGGTCAGCGGCCCCAATTCGCTCGATGCGCTGAAGAACAGTTTTCTCAGCCCGTTCCTGCCCGCCGACAGCGGCGGCAGCCGTGAGCTGAACGCGGACGCCCTCCGGGAACTCAACGAATTCTGGACGTTGCCGAGCCAGAAAAAGCCCACCGAGCCACGCTCCTTGGCGACGATGGGCGGCCGACCGCTGCTCGGCGTGACGCTCGCCTTGCGGCCGGAAGGGACGTTCGTGCCGAACACCGGCGAGTTGGTTTGCGAGCGTCGAGTGGGTGGCGGGCGGATTGTCGTCACCGCCTTGCCCTGCGGCGACGAGGCGGTCCGCGCCTGGCGGAGCTTCGACAATTTCCTGAACGGCTGCCTCTTGCGTCGTCCCGGCCGGGACTTTTCGCAGCTCTCCGATTTAAGTCGTCCAGATGCCGAAGCCGTTTGGGCCGGCCGACGGCTCGCCCCGACCGACGCCCGCCTCCTGTCGACGCTCCGCTATCTGACCCGCGACTACGGCAGCGAATTGGATGCCCAGCCTGGCGGCGCGGCAACGGTCGGCCTGATTCCCGGCGACGCGATGCCCGACGGCGCGGCGACGGGCGGCATGTTTCCGCGCGCAGTGGGGCCCAACGAAGCTGGGTTTAACGGGATGCTGCCCGGCATGCCGCCCGGCGGGTTCTCGCCGCGCGACCTCGAATTGCGGGCCGAGGCCGCGCGGCGAGCCGCTCAGGCGGCCGAGGAAGAGGAAAACGCCTTGCGCCAGGACTATCGGTTTCGCGGCGCCTTGCGCGACGCCTATTCGGGTGTCGCCGGCTGGAACGATTCGAGCGGCAGCGCGGCGGCCGTGCGGAAAATCATGAGCGAGGCGGCGGGCATCAACATCCCCGACGCGAAATTCATCCTCAAGATGATGGCCATCTATCTCACCGTGCTCGTGCCTGTCAACTGGCTGGTGTTTCGCCTCATGGGACGCGTGGAATGGGCTTGGATCGCGGTCCCGATCTTCGCGGTCATCGGGGCCTTCGCCGTCATTCGCCTCGCGCAGTTGGATGTCGGTTTCGTCCGCAGCCGCCGCGAAATCGCCGTGCTCGAAACGCAAGGCGGCTACGACCGCGGACACCTCACCCGCTACAACCTGCTCTACGCTTCGCTTTCCACAGGCTACGACGTGACGTTCAGCGATCCGTCGGCGGTCGCTCAGCCCATCTCCAAAGGCGTCGCGCCGCAGATGGGCTTGTACGCGCAGGCCCGCAACGTCAGCTTCCGCCGCGACGACACGGTGCGGATCAGCGATTTCCTGGTCATGTCCAATTCGGCCGAACTCCTGCACAGCGAGCAGATGATGCCGCTGGGCGGCCCGATGGAATTGCTGGGCAGCGATCAGGACGGCTGGGAGCTGCATCACCACGGCGAGTATTCGCTTCGCGAGGTCGGCGTCGTGCGGCGAACGGCTTTCGATAAGTACGAAGCGGCATGGCTCGGCGACCTCGCCTCCCACTCCCAAAACAAGCTCGAATTCC
>JBIKVL010000199.1:0-6909 GCA_044356875.1 Pirellulaceae bacterium
GGTTGGCGTTGGCGCGACACCGAACCAGTCGAGCAGCGTCGCGTACAGGTCGGCGGGCTGGATGAGTCCTTGGTCGCGCACAAGCGGGCAGCCGCCGCGCGGGAAGCGGATGAACAACGGCAACTGCAGAATCTCGTTGAACAGCAATGGCGCGACATCGCCCACTCGGCCGTGCTCGCCTAAAGGGTACCCGCGCGGCGAAGTGACAATCAGCAGCGCGTTGTCGGCGAGCGGGCTGGCTTGAAACGATTCCAAGAACGCTTCGAGACAGGCGTCCCACGCGGCGACTTGTCCGACGTAGGCCTGGACGTATCCCAACAGTTCGTCGTGGTCGATCGCGGCGCCCGAGTCGCGTTGGGGCGGAGCGGAGAAGGCGGGCGGAACAGGGTCCTCGGGATCAGCCCATTGTTGCCGGAATTCGTAAGGGGCGTCCCAAGCGTCGTCCCAGGCGGCGGCGTGCAGCCACAGCAGCGATGGGCTTTCATCCGGTTCCCACTGTTCCAATCGTTCGGCGGCGGCCGCCAACACCTGAGCGACTCGCATCGCGCCGGCGGTTTCCGCTTCCGTCGGCGGAGCTCCATGGTCGATCGCCAACCGATTGCCGAATCCCTCCGACCAGCGATGGCTGGCGACCCGCGGATCGTCCGTCAGCAGCTCCGTGCGAATGCCGGCCGCCTCCAGTCGTTCGGCCAAGGATCGACCGGCAGGAGAGGATTCGATGGCGGTCGAGTCCTCTGAGGAAGCTTCCACGGGAAGTTTTTCAACGCAGAGCATTGCCGTCGAGGGCGCTTCAGTGGGAGCGATCACGTCATTCGCGCCGAGAGTCTGTTGCGGCGTCTGCTGTGGCGTCTGTTGCGAGATCTGTTGCGGCGTCTGTTGCAGTGCGTGGCGTCCGGACCAGTAGGACAGGTAGATCGATTCGAGTTCCGCGGAGTCGGCGTAGCACTGTTCGGCGACATAGCCTTCCGCCGCGAGCCGATTGCAGGCCGGTGTCTCGCAGGCGGTTCCGCCGTAGGGTCCAAGAAAGGCGGGCTGCAAGCGATCAAAGACGAGCACGACGGCGGCACGTCGGCGAGCGGGTTGATTTTGGGAATCGGTCACGGATTCGGGGGAAGCATTCATGGCGTTGGTTGGGGAGCGAGCGGTAGGCTGCGGGCGCGTTCGCGGTAGGTGAGGTAGCGACAGGCGACGCGCTGCACTCGCCGAGGTTTGAAACGGAGGCGGGCTAGGCGGTGACGTCAAGCAGTCTAACGTTAGCGATCAAGGGGCGGGCGCAAGTAGCCTTGCCAGATGCGAATGGTGGGATCACTGGACGATCCGGGCGTTGTCAACTCAGATGTTGCCGCTTCCGCAGCAACCACTCGCCGCCCAGCAATCCGACGAATGCCAGCAGTGTCCAACCTCGATCCCACAGGGGCGTCGGCGGCAAGCGACTCACCGCGATCTCGCGGCGGTCGGGAATCGCCTCGAGCAAGGCGTCGAGCTCCGACAGGCGGAAATATTGGCCTCCCGACAGCGCCGCCAAGTCCCGCAAGAGCGGCTCGTCCTGCCACGGCGCCCGCGTTTCCCGCTGGGGACGTTCGACAATCACCGTCGTCCGCAGCGGCGTGTCCACCGATGCCGAAGTGGCCGGCAACGAGTTCATTCCTCCAGGAACCGCGTTCAATGCTATGGGCACGCTGATTTCGAACGCGCCCTCGCGTTTCGGCGTCCACCGGACCTCGTAACGCCCCGGGTCGTCGGGTTGCGACGCCAACACGAGCGTCCCACCGCCCGCTTGTTCCACGCTCTCGGGCGCCGACGAGGGCTCCATACCCTTCGGTGGAGCCGCCATCGCTTTCGACTCAGCCTCTTTCGACTCAGCCTCTTTCGACTCGACTCCTTTCGACTCGACGGTGGACAGCGATCGAATGGTGGCGCGAGCCGAGTCCACGATCAGCGGCGCGCCAGTCGGGTCGAGCAGGCGGGCCGTGATCGTCAGCGACTCGCCGAGTTCAATCCGTTCGCGGTCGGTTTGCACCCAACCGCGTCGGCGCCCTTCGGACGCGCGGCCTTCGCCTAGCAGTCGGATGAGCGCCGACCAGAAGGGACCGCGGGCCGAATCGCGACCGGCACGCTCGGGGGCCCGCCATGTTCCGGGAAAGCCGAGATAGGCCACCTGAGCTGCTCCGTAGCGGCCAACGACGAGCAGCGGACGCGGGCCGGCGGCGGTTCGCGTCGCCGGATCGGTGTGTTCCAAGAGCACTCGGGCAGTCGGCCGCGCCCGGACCGCGGGAAAGGTCCAATACACATCCCAGCTCGGCAACCGATCGCCGCCACCCGCGAGCACGCGGATCAGCGGATGATCGCGTTCCGACGGCCGTGGTTCGACGGGCCAACCACGCAACTCGGGACCGGACCGCGCCGCCACTTCCAAGGTCGCGTCGGGGGCGAATTCCACCGGCCACAGCGCTCGCAAGCCCAGCCCTGGCGCTCCCAAGTTCCACTCGGCCCCGAACCGCGGTCCCGGCTGGTAGAGCACGCCACCCGCATGTTCGGCCGCGAACCGCTGAATCCACTCTTCCCACTCGGGGCCCAGCCGCGCGGGATCGGGATCGAACAACAGCAAGACGTCGTACTCGAGCAATTCTTCCGCCGACTGCGGCAGACGCTCGATCGGCAGCGTGCCCGATCCGGGCCGCTCCCCTTCGGCCGCTTGCAACCAACAACTGGACCGCAGCGATTCGTCACGCGCCAACCATCGTTCCACCTGCAAATATTCCCAGGTAGGCTCGCCGGCGATCGCCAGCACGCGCAGCGGTTCCCGTTCGGCGACCGTGACCGGCGGCGTCGCCTGTTCGTTGTCCGCCACATCGGTTTCGCCAGCCAACGGCTCGAGACGCACCCGATACTCGTAGCGCCCCGTTTCACCACGACGCACTCGGAAGAGGTGTCGTTGCGGCGTCGAACCTGAGCCCGAGCCGGCCCCCGAGCCGGCGGCAATCGGTAGATCGACCGTCTCGATCCGCACCGCGTCCGGCGGCGCCTTGCCACCCATGGTGGAATCGCTGTCCAGACGCCTTTCCCACAGCGACACTTGCAAGTTTTTCGCGGCCGGATCGAACGCGGCAACCACCGCCTCGACCTCGAACGGTTCGTCTTTCCAAACTCGGGACGGCGCGTAGACCCCAGCAACCCGCGACGACCGCGGACGGCTCGATTCCCCCACGCCCACCACCAGCAGCGGCACCTGCTGGTCGGCGGCCAAGCGCGCGGCGTCCCGCGGATCGTCCAGGCCCGTGTGTTGGCCGTCCGTGAACAAGACGATCGCCGCCGGCGGTTCGCCAGCCAACGCGTCGCGGATCGCGCGTCCCAGTTCCGTGTCGCGGCCGTCCACGGGCCAAGCCGACCAAGGCGGCGCGAACTCGCGATCCATCGTGTTCGTCGGCCGCAGCAACCAGCGGACCGAAGCGGAAAAGTCGGCAACCCGCGGCGCGGTTCGTTGTCCCATGGCACGCCACAACGACCATGCCTCGGCGCCAATCCGAGCCTCGATTGCCGCGGCGCGCGACCGTCGCTCGTCGGCCGTCGACGCCTCATCGACAACGCCCATCGAACTGGACACGTCGCGCAACACCACCAGCGGCGGCTTGTGTTCGCGTTCCTCGACCCGCACCCAGGCCGGCCCCAGCATCACCAGTCCGAGTCCTCCCCACAGCGCGATCCGCAACGCGAGCGCACTTCGCCCCGTCCAGCGTTGCCAGCGTTGTCGCTCGGCGCGGTACAGCCACCAGGTCGCCGCAATGCCAGCCGCCGCCACCAACAGCGCGACCGCCACGCTTCCCGCGTGCTCCGCTTCGGTCCAGACCCATTCGTACCGCGCCGCCCGTTCCACCGCTGTCACCGCCTCGCTATGTGTTGGGATCTCGCTCGAGGATGGTTATGGTTCGCGGCTGCCTAGCACGGCGACTCCGCCGATGATGTCGCCTTCGCGTTTCCACAAGAGCCGTCCCTGTGGATCGAGGCAACGCACGCCCGCGGCGTCGGCGAGCACGCATCCGCCATCGGTTAGGGAATGCGCGAAACGCGCGTTCTTTCCGCCCGTTTGCAGCAGTTGCGGACCGGTGGGGACACTCGCGTTGGCGTCGGCGCTGTTCGCCGGTTCGAGTGAAATCGAAACTCGAAACAACTGGCCAAGGTCAGGCAGCAAATACGCCAGCGCGACCGCGGACGGAGCCGCCTCCAGAACTTGCACGGTACGTGGCCGGCCAGACAGTTCGATCGCATGGAGGAGCCGACCGGCCGTGTCGAAGGCGGCGATCCGAGTGTCGCCGGCAAGAGCGACCCAAATACGTCCCTGGCCATCGACCATCGCATCGACCGGCCGCCCCAGACAGCGGAAGGTCCAACGCCATTGCCCCACTGAATCGACCATGCCGACCACGCCCAGATCGGGAAACGTCGCGATCGCCGCTCCATCGGGCAGCGCGCGAAGACTCGCCGGCCGCCCCGGCAAACCTGTCCACTCGGCAACCGCCTGGCCACCGCCATTCAGCTCCACGAACAGGCATCGATCATGATCGAGCACCCAACGGCGAGTATCGCTCCAGCCACAGACCGCCCCCGGAAACCGAATCCCCGCGTACGACCATCGCTCGCGACCCGCTTGATCGCATTCCACCACCACGCCCCGCGCGAGATCGCTGAGCAGTATTCGCCACTCGCCAGCCGTTGGCGCCGCCGGACTTGCGGGCGGAACGGCGGCCGGAGTAGATGCCGGAACGGCTGCCGGAGCAGATGCTGGAACCGCTGTCGGAACGGCCGGCTTCAGCGGCACTCGGACTAAACGCTGCCAGCCGGCGACCATCGCGGCCGCGCCTTTGGTCGCGGGGACGCTTGCGTCTGGGACGACGACAGGCGGACTCGAGTTCTCCTCATTCGCCAGCGACAACCGGAAGACGCCCGCCCGATCCGCCAGCAGCAGACTTTCGTCGACGGGAATGAGATCGAGCGGGAGACGAACGCCGCGCGTCATGGGCCGACGATGCAGCATTCCACCTGTGAGCGCATCGAGCACCAGCAATTCCGCCCGTGGGGCGGCGCCGTGGAGCGGATCCTCGGCCCCAAGCCACGTAGGGACACGAGCGAGCGACTCGGCGAGGCACACCACCGCGACGACCGCTTCGCCGTCGCGTGCCCCAAGCACAGTGGCTCGGCCCGCGACGCGGCCCGCATCGTGCTCCCACAAGAGACGGCCCGTGGCCAGTTCGTAGCCGCGAATCACCTCCTGGCCGGCGACGACCGCCACGCTTTCCGTGGCGCCAAGCAAATGACTTGCGGGACTCGCACCCGCCGCATCGCGTGGCGATTCCCAGGATATGGCGCCGGTGCGCCGATCCATCGCGAGCAGCGCATCCGAGTCCGACGCGACACTCACCAAATGGGGACCGACGACCGCCAGACGCTCTTCGTCCCAACCCGTGGGAAATTCGGTGGGCGATTGGCCGCCAGCGGTGGGCTGTCCGCGCGGGGACGCTCCATCCGCGACGCGTGTGCCGCGGCGAGTGACCGAACGGGGATAGCGGGCGAGCCAGCGCAAGGCGCCCGTCTCCTGGCTCACCGCGACAATCAGCCCCGCACCAAGGTTCGCGTACAGATCGCGTCCCGCGGCGGCCAGCGCGGCGGCCGACCAGGGCCAAGCTCCCTCCCGTGGCTCGCCAGCCACGCGACAGCGCCATCGCGTCGCGCCATCTTCTGGAGCGAAACTCACCAGATACAACGTGGAACCGCCGAGCAGCGGCGCGAACAGGCCGTGATCGCCGCTGACGATCGGCCCGAGGAACGTGGCGTCGGCGTCTTGGTCAGGCGGCAGGAATTCCTCGGCGCCACGGCGCCACCGCAGTTCACCCGATTGGCGGTCGTAAGCCGCGAGCTCGTTGCCACGGGTTCGCCACGACCATTGGCGTCGAGCGGCGAATCGGGGCGTGGCCGCCGCCACCTCGCGCGGTTCCACCGCGAACACCGCATCGTCGGAGACCGTCACGGCATGCCGCAAAGCATCGGCCCAGACAAAGGCGTCGATCGCGGACAGCTTGCGGGGCGGATTACGCAGCGAGACCTCGTCGGCCGCGATCATCCGCCACGCCGAGGGCAACGTCGCGTCGTCGCTGGCCAGCGCGGGCCCGCGATGCGTCCACCGTTCGCGCCATGCCATCGCCGGCCCGCCACGCCGCGCGAAGCTCGACCAACTATCATTTCGCGACCAATAGAACTCCCACGAAGGCTCGGCGTTTTTCGCTTCGAGGGCGGCCACCGCGGTGACCAGCGGGTGGCTCGGCCAGTGGGACCGCAGCCAGCGACGGCCGACAGCGGCGGGATCGATGCGCGGCAGGATATCGTCGTAGCCTCGCGCGAGCGCTTCGGGATCGCTGAGCCGCAGAAGGCCAGCGGCGCGCCCCGCCTGCCATGGCTCCAACGCCGCGAATGACTCGGCGATCAGCTCGGTGTTCCATCCGCTCGAATTGGCCTCGCGAAGCCATCGAGCGGCGTTGGTGAAATCTTGTCGCGACGGATCGCGCCAGGGAAACATCGCTTCATCCGCCACTTCATCTCTGCCGCTCTCGCCAGACTTCGCATTCGTTTTATCGGGGTTATCTGTGTCATTCGTGCCATCCGTGGTTCCCGCCTTACGAGCGTCATTCACGCCTGCGGAACGCTCCTCCGCAAGCCAACGGCGAACGGCTTCCACGATCGCGAGGCCCCCAGCGTCGAGGTCCCCGGCGTCGACGCGGTCCGCGGCAGGCGGGCCTTTCGGCGGCGCTCCTGGGGCGTCGAGCTGCGCGAGCAAGCGGCGAGCGGTGGCCCGATCGCCGAGCATTGCTGCCGCCGCCACTCGCCGAACTGCGATCGCCGCGCGGTCGGGCGTGGGAT